>JBALVT010000032.1:0-28969 GCA_036961345.1 Halioglobus sp. | reverse complement strand
AGGAGGCCGGCCTCACGATCGCCGGCTCCTGAAGGGTTGTACCGGCTTACATTAGCGGAGCCAGTGCCGCTGGCCAAAAAAGAGGAATCTTATCCTCGATTGCGAGGCAAGCTGACATCGACAGAGGCTTAGGGGGAACAGTTCTCTCGATGCCTGGTGGTATGCGATTAATTATCCGTTGACGCTGCCAAAGGTTAATTCGGGGAAACCTGCATCACTGGATTCGCGCAGCTTGTCGTAATAAACGTTGGCACCACCGAAATAAATCAATACACGGGGCTCATGATTCTCGATGTTGGCACCCATCATCCAGGAATTTACCTGGTCGCCCTGATTCATCAGAGTTTGTACGTGAACTTCAGCTACGTGAGCTGACCATTCATCCTCTGCCTCCTTTTTAGGCGTGCAAAGGCTGTGGCCTTCACTCTCCATCTTTTTAATACAATCGGCTACCCAGATAGCATTCTGTTCAATAGAGGTCGGGAGGTTCGCAAATGGCGCCTGTGGGCCCGTTATCGTAAACATGTTTGGGAAGCCTGAGACACAGACACCCATGATGGAATTGGATGTGGTTTCCCATTTATCGGCAAGAGTCTGTCCGTTTACACCACGAATGGTAAGGGCTTCCAGCGCCCCCGTGTAAGCTCTGAAACCTGTCGCGAGAATGATGATGTCGAATTCGAACTCATTCTGGGTAGTGCGAACACCTGTTTTGGTGATTTCAACGATAGATTCAGCGTTTCTGATATCAACCAGCTTAACGTTGTCGCGACTGTATGCCTCAAGATACCCGTGGTCCAGCGGTGGGCGCTTGGCAAACAATGGATACTCACCCAGCTCAGGAACCAATATTTTTGCAAGTTCTGGGTCTTCGATACGCTCTTTCATCTTGTTGATGATGAACTCGGAGGCCATTTTATTGGCGTCAGCGTCGGCAAGAAGGTCGTCGAATGTTTCAAATACCCAGCGGAAACTGCCGTTCCAGTTCTCCTCGAATATCTTCTGACGTTCTTCCTCAGGGGTGTCGACAGCATTTCGACCGGCAGAACTCTCAAAGGCCATGCCGAAAACGTGGTTGCGGCACTTGGCAACGATATCGTCGTAATTGTCCTTAATTTCCTTTTCCCACTGCGGCGTCATCGGCTTCTGCATGGCAGGCAGAATGAAGTTTGGTGTGCGATGGAATACAGTTACGCTCTCTGCCGTTTTAGCCATCACCGGCATCATCTGCACAGTGGTAGCACCGGCTCCGATAATAGCAACACGCTTGCCAGCGTAGTCTAAACCTTCAGGCCAGCGTGCAGAGTGGAATAGGGGGCCTTTGAAGCTGTCCATGCCCTTGGTTTTTGGAATCACTGGCTCGGAGATCATACCCATGCCACTGATAAAATACTTACAGCTATGTTGTTTGCCGTCAGCGGTAGTAATTAGCCAGATACCACTGTCCTCCTGGTAGTCCGCGTTAGTGACTTCGGTGTTCAGTTGGATGTGAGGCCACATATCGCACTCGTCAGCCACAAAATGCATATAACGATGAGTTTCATCCCATGCGGGGTAACGCTGTGACCAGGTCCACTTCTGTAACAGTTCCTTGGAGAAAGTTAAGCAGTAGTAGTAGCCTTCACTGTCCGTCATGGCGCCGGGGTAGCGGTTCCAGGTCCATGTGCCGCCGATATCAGAAGCCTTATCGAAGACCTGTACCGATTGGCCGGCCTCGCGTAGGTAATGAATCAGTGCCAGACCGGCAAAGCCTGAACCGATTACAATCGCATCAAAGTCTGTCTTGGTTTTATTACTCATAGCGTCAGTCTCGTAGGTCGCGTTGTTATTCTTCGTCTGGCAGTAAATGCCCGTATTTTTTCATCGCCAGTTCACGTTGAGTGGGAGTGTGGTAAGAGGGGAACAGTCCCGGCGCCGCTTCGTATTCACGCAGAACAGTGCGTGCAACAGTTACCTTGTGGACTTCTGAAGGCCCATCCACCATGCCCAGTTCAGGAATATTGGCCCACATGCCCATCAGTGGTGTTTCATCAGAAACGCCGATGCTGCCATGCAGTTGCATAGCACGATAAATTACATCCTGAAGAACTTTCGGCGTAGCGGCTTTGATCGCCGCAATTTCTTTACGCACTTCGCGGTTATATTCTTTGTGTTTGTCGATCAGCCAGGCTGTATAGAGTACGTGGAGGCGGTACTGTAATACTTGTGTGTAGCAGTCGGCAATTTTGTCCTGGGTCATTTGCTTGGTAGCAAGCAGTTCACCTTTAGTGGTGCGGCTCAGCACTCGCTCGCACATCATATCCATGGCTTTTTGCAGTACCCCTACAGTACGCATAGCGTGGTGCACTCGGCCGCCACCTAAACGCGTTTGTGCCACCAGGAAACCTTCACCTTCGTTGCCAAGCAGGTGATCGGCAGGTACGCGGCAATCGGTAAAACGAATATAACCGTGCACGCCATCACCTTGTTCGGCGAAGGGCCCTACCGCTGAATTGCGCAGGATGTCCATACCAGGCGTGCCTTTCTCTACCAAAATAATAGAGGCGCCTTCATGAATCGGTACGTTGGGGTTAGTCACTACCATGACGAGTAAGAATTCAGAGAAACGGGCGTGAGAGGCAAACCATTTTTCACCGTTAATGACCCAGTCGTCGCCATCGCGTGATGCCTGACACGTGAACTGAGCTGGGTCGGAACCGGCTTGTGGTTCAGTCATTGAATAACATGACGCAATTTTTCCGTCGAGCAGGGGCTGCAAATACTTTTTCTTTTGGTGGTCGGTACCAAAGTGGGCAAGAATTTCAGCATTACCAGAATCTGGCGCCTGACAACCGAATACGCTCGGTCCGAAACGACTGCGGCCGAGAATCTCATTCATCAGGCCCAGGTTAACTTGTCCATAGCCTTCACCGCCCAGGTCCGGACCAATGTGACAGGCCCAAAGGCGTTTTTCTTTGACGATTTCCCGAAGAGGGGCCATAGCTGCAGCTGCTGGAGAGTCTGGGTCCCAGGGGTCACCGGGCCCGCGGAAAATCAGGTCCAGTGGTTCGATTTCTTCGCGGGTAAATTTATCAATCCAGTCTAATTTTTCCTGGAAATCACTGTCTGTCTCAAAGCTCCAGCTCACTGGATGTTCTCCTCAAAGAAATGGGGTCGTGGAAGTTACGGTAACTTACTAGATTCAAACAAGCAAGTCTTGAATAAAGTTCAGGAATAGGGTTATTCTGTACAAAATATAAAGGAAAATCTACCCATGTCGAAAGAAAAGGTTTGGTTGGTCACCGGCGCTTCCCGTGGAATTGGACTTGAGGTGGCTCGCCGCGTTGTTGCTAACGGAGAGCGGGTGGCTCTGCTGGCTCGCGGTGAAGCTGTCCTGGCTGCAGCCAGGGAGCTCGGCGAAAACGCACTGGGAGTTCAGGCTGATGTGTCAGACCCAGTCTCTGTGCAGGCTGCGATAGACAAGGTGTTGGCGCAGTGGGGGCGTATCGATAACGTCGTGAACAATGCTGGCATGCACCGCGGTGGCAAGATTGGCCGACTGGCACTGGAGGACTGGCAGGCGGTGATAAATACCAACCTGACCGGAGCGCTCAATGTTATCAGTGCCGCACGGCCAAGCCTCCAAGAGGGTAGTTCAATTGTAAACGTAGGTGCTGTCGTTGGCTTCCGCGGTTTCCCTGGTGATTCAGCCTACGGCGCCTCGAAGGCCGGGCTTGCCGGCTTAACGCGCGCCCTGGCCATTGAATTCGCTGGCAAAGGTATTTGCGTTAACCTGGTGATTCCAGGCCTGGTGCTGACTGAAATGACAGGTGCGCTTACTGATAAAGCGCTGGAGTCAATGCGCAAGACGGTTCCATTGGGTCGTTATGGTGAGCCGCAGGAGATAGCTGAAGTTATCGAGTGGGTGGCCCGGTCCCGTTATATGACGGGCGCATTTGTGCCTGTGGACGGTGGGTTAATGTCCAGCTTTGGTGTTCCTCAATGAGTTCACAGGCGCTCAGATTTGAGCGCTGGGCAGAATCCGAGCTGGGACTGCGTGGCGCTCGTATTGACGGTGAACTCAGCGGTGGTAACTCAAACCTGACCCAGTTGGTTGTTCACGACCAAGGGCAGTTGGTGGTTCGTTCTGCCCCAGCCAATACCATTTCCCCCAAGGCGCATTTGGGCGTGCAACGTGAAGCCAGGTTCATGTCAGCACTAGCCGGCCATGCTCCGGTACCCAAGGTGTTGTGCTGGTGTGAAGATACTGAAATTCTTGGTTATCCTTTCGCACTGATAGAGTATATCGATGGCGTAGCCATAACAGAAAAATTACCCAGCAGCTATGATAATGTTGGGGCGTTAAATGACCTCGGAGTGCAATTGGCGAGTGCCTTGGGGTCTATCGCTTGTGCGCCATGGCAGGACCTTGGGCTAGCTGACATGGGCAAGCCAGAAAATTTTCTCCGCCGGCAAGTCGAACGTTGGCTTGAGGTTCGGCGCAGTCAGTCCACCCGGCATTTACCTGAGATTCAAAGATTGGGTGAATGGCTGCTGGAAAATCTTCCGGAGAATGGCCCGGTAGGGGTGTTCCACGGCGACTATCATCTGGACAATACCCTGTGCCATCGCGAACGACCTGAACTCTTGGCAGTTATCGACTGGGAGATGGGCACGATAGGGGACCCTCTTGCCGATTTGGGATTGCTGCTAATGTTTTGGGGGCCACGTACGGTTTCTCCTCCAGGGTTTGCTCATGTTCAAGCTGCGACTCGTAAAGAAGGCGTTATAGGCCGGCGTGAATTAGTGGAGGTCTGGAGTAAGGCCAGCGGGATTGAACCGCGCAATCTGGATTTCTATTTGTGCTTCGCTTTTTGGCGTCTGGCTGCGATTGTCGAAGGCGCTTACGGGCTCTACCTCGAGGGAAAAGTTGATACGGATTATGCCCGGGGTCTTGAGTACGATGTGCCCGCATTACTGAAAGAGGCCGCACTGGCGGCGGAAGGAGAATGGTAATGCAAGCGACAACGATGCCCTCAACAATGATGCATATGCCGATGACGGTGCAGATGATTTTGGATCATGGCCGAGATGTGTTCCCCGAGTCGAAGGTGGGTACGTTTAACGGCGACTCCATGAGCTATACCAATTACGCAGAAATAGCGGAGAACGCCGCGCGCCTTGCCGCATCTCTTAAGTCCTTGGGTATTGTGCCCGGTGATCGCGTGGCGACTTTTAGTTGGAATAACGCTGCCCATATGGAAGCCTATCTCGGCATTCCTTCGATGGGTGCGATTATGCATACGGTGAATATTCGTCTTTCGCCGGAGCATATTGCTTACGTTATAAATCACGCCCAGGATCGCGTTGTGTTACTGGATGCCAGTTTGATCGAGGTATTTACGCCAGTGCTGCCTTTGTTGGAGTGCGTAGAGCATATCCTGTTAATCGGCGATGGCGATCTTGAGACGAATATTACTGCGTTGGACTATCGGGGGCATTTGGCGGCACATGAGCCATTGCGGGACTGGCCCGAGTTGGATGAAACCTCTGCAGCGGCGGTGTGTTATACCAGTGGCACCACCGGTAATCCCAAAGGCGTTGTCTACAGCCATCGCACCACATTTGTTCACTCGTTAGCCTCTCGGGCTACCGATACTTTTGGAATATCCGAGCACGATTGTATATTGCTTTTGCCGGCGATGTTCCACGCCAATTCCTGGGGTTTACCCTATAGCGGTTGGTTCAGCGGCAGTGATTTTACCTTGCCTGGGCCACACCTGCAGGCTGGAGCGATCAAACAAATGATTGCCATAGAGCGTCCAACCATAACCGCTACCGTACCGACGATACTCGGCGATTTATTACGCGCAGATTCCAAAGATCTGGATATGAGTTGTTTCCGTATGCTGGTGTGCGGCGGCTCCGCCGTGTCACCCGCCATGATCGACGCGGCGAGAGATAATTGGGGAGTGCCGGTTCTACAAGGCTGGGGTATGACCGAAACCAGTCCACTGTGTGCGCTATCGCATCCGCCCAGAGATTTTGAAGGTGCTGGCGAAACGCAGTGGCGTACCAAAAGCGGGCGACCTGTTTCAGGGGTACAAGTTAGGGTGGTCGACGATGAGGGCAAATCGCTACCGCACGATGGTGAGTCTGTTGGCGAGCTGCAACTGCGAGGCCCTTGGGTGACGAGTGGATATCACGGAGGCGAATCTCCGGAATCTGTTACCGAGGACGGTTGGCTGCGCACGGGTGATGTTGGTCATATTGATGATCGCTCATTTGTACAGCTGACCGATAGAACCAAGGACGTGATCAAGTCTGGTGGTGAATGGATATCCTCGGTTGAGTTGGAGAATTTGTTGGTAGCTCATCCCGGTGTGCAAGAAGTTGCAGTGATCGCTACGTCCGATGAGCGCTGGCAGGAAAGACCGTTGGCAATTGTGGTTGCCAAAGCCGGTATCGACGCAATGCAGCTGCGTGAATTTCTGCGGGGGAATGTCGCTGGTTTCTGGTTGCCAGAGTACTGGAGTTTTGTCAGCGAGTTACCGAAAACCAGTGTCGGCAAGTTAGATAAAAAATGCCTCCGCAACCTGAATGAACAAGGTAAGCTTAACGTGGAGATTGTCCGGTAATGACTAAGCGACAGCCCAGTGTCCGCAGCGAAGGTCGCAAGACACAAGCGGAACGTACGGCGCTATCTGACAGGCGGATGTTCGATGCTGCGGTTGAGTTGATTAACGAGCGCGGCACTCAAAAAACGACGCTAAAAGAGATTGGTGAGCGCGCAGGTTATAGCCGTGGGTTGGCAAACTATCGCTTTGGTTCCAAGGATGGGTTGATGCTGGAACTGTTCGAGCGCTTTGATGCTCGCTGGAAAGAGCACTTACAGGTTTATATTGCCAACGCTTCCGGTCTTGAGGCGCTGCGGCAAGCGTCGATTGCTCTGCGCGATTTTCTGAAAAAGGAATCTCGATATTTGCGTGCTATGTATTTACTTTGGTACGAATGCCTTGGTCATGAAAGTGATATGCGCAGCATTCTGGCGCAGCACCATGACGTGTATCGCAGCGATGCCCAACTTTGGATTGAGCAGGGCATAGCAGCGAATGAAATAAAACCCAGCGTCGACCCTGTTCAATTTGCCGCGCAGTATTGTGCGTTCAGTTTCGGTATTGTATACCAGTGGTTGGTTAATTCTGAGGCCCTGGATATCGACGCGGTATTTAACAACTATATTGAAAATACGATTGCCATATTGACCAACACGCAAAGCACTGTCCATAAATAATCAAGGAGGCAGCACCATGAGTAAGCTGGCACGAGAAGACGGAAAAGAGATTTATTACGAAGACCATGGTGCGGGTGATTCAGCCGTAATCCTGGTTCATGGCTGGGGTGCACATGTACGAGCCTGGGACTATACGTTGCCTGGTCTTGCCGCCGAGGGTTACCGGGTGGTGCTGCTTGATCATCGCGGATGTGGTCAGTCCAGCAAAGATTTTGTCGATATGAGTGTCGAAGCGATTGCCAGTGATGTGGTTGCTCTGGTTGCGCATCTGGGTTTGAGCAGCGTTGTTCTGAACGGCTGGTCTCTGGGTGGCGCAGTGGTGGTTGCTGCTGCGACGCAGTTAGGTGAGCGCTGTAAAGGTGTCGTTCTTACTTGTGGCGCCACGCCATGCTACTTGCAGAAGCCGGATTATCCCTATGGTGGTACCGAGGAGATACTGGCCGAGACATTGGCCGCTATGGCTGCCGATCGAGTGAATTTTCTCGCCGGCTTGGCTGCCGGTGTTTGTGCCAGTGAGGTGAGTCCGCAGGTAGTGGATTGGATGTGGCAAATGTTCCTGCAGTCCTCGCCGTTAGCGGCACAATCACTGGGTGCATTGGGTCCCTTGGACCAACGTGCCGAGCTCGCTGCTCTGGAGGTACCGATTCTTAGTTTTGTGGGTGGTCTGGATGCGGTTGTTGACCCGGCAGTGTGTCGCTCAGTAAAAGAATATGCCAAGGATGTAACGGTGGTGGAATGTGCCGCCTCGGGGCATGCCCCCTTTATTGATGAAGGCGAACTCTACCACTTGGAACTCCATAGCTTTATCGCCAAACAACTTTAAGGAATTGTTAAATGAGCAGCGTTAATTACGGTCTTTGGTATGACTTTCGCAATCCCAGCCAGTGGCATCAGCCTTTTGAAGAATTTTACGCTGAGCGATTTACGCAGATCGCCGACGCGGAGAAATTGGGTTTTCGTTCTTGTTGGCTAACCGAGCATCATTTTTGTGATGATGGTTATACACCGTCGCCACTGGTATTGGCTGCGGCGATTGCGGCTCGCACTGAGCACATGCGCCTGGGTACCAATCTGATGTTGTTGCCCCTGCATGACCCGGTCAGGGTGGCAGAAGACGCCTCTACATTGTCGTTGGTCAGTGGTGGCCGTTTTGATCTGGGTGTGGGTATCGGTTATCGACAGGCGGAGTTCGATCAATTCCAGCGCAAGTTATCTCATCGCCCCAGTCTGATAGAAGAGGGCATAGAGATTTTACGTCGCAGCTGGAGTGGCGAACCCGTAAATTTTAGTGGCAAGCGTTTCGAAGTGGGTGACCTGCGGGTGACACCAATTCCGCAGACGAAACCCAAAATTTATCTGGGTGGTATGGTAGAGCCCGCCATTCAACGCGCTGCAAGAGTAGCCGACGGCTTTCTCTGTACTGGCGGCATCGGTATTGATGCATATAACGAAGCGCTAGAGCAGCAGGGAAAGTCAATTCAAGATGGTGATGTGATTTTAGGTTGCTGGGCTATTATTGCTGAGGACCCAGAGGCGGAAGCCGCCAAAATCGCCGACCACGTGCTTTATCAGTCCAATGAATATATAAAGTGGGGTGCCTTTGGCCCGCCCGAGAGTACTCCCTTGTTCGAAAATGCTGCGTCTGCGATTAAGAATGGCTTGTATGAATTGTGGGATGCAGATACGGCGGTGACCGAATTGAATAAGCTGCTGAAAACCTACCCTAATATCCGGGATATTCACTTCTGGGCACAGTTTCCGGGTGAAACTGTTGAATCTGGCAATAAGCGCCTGCGATATATTGCCGAGAACGTGCTGCCGCGGCTCGGTTGATTTATTCCAGGCCGCTCATGGTCAGGAAGCTGTTTAAGAATAAGCGGTGGGCATCATCCTGGTTGATGTCTGAATCGAAGTAGACCGCGGAGCGCAAGCCAATCATCAGGCTGTAGGCGATTTCTGCGGCGTCTTTACTGTTGTTCATGAACACAGCAGGGGAGGCGTCAAAGATTTCTGCCAGATGGCTTTTGCAGCGTTCGTCGAAGTCGCGTTTGGTGACTTTCAGGACTTTGTCATTAACCGCAGCCCCAAAGCATTCCAGCATGAAGCCGATTTCCTTGACCGCGCTAGCCTCACCTTTAAACCAGAAATCAGTGAGCGATTGGATTTGCTCACGTGGTTCCTGGGAGCTGAACTCCTCAATTTTCTTCAAAAAGCTGACCGAAACATTCTCAAAATATTGCTCGAGAATGGCCTCTTTACCTTTGAAATAATAAAGAAGATGGCTGGGAGACATGTCCGCACCCTTGGCGATATCCGCCAGCGTGGTTTTGACATAGCCCTGTGACAGGATGCAGTCCCGAAGGGATTTGAAAATGAGGCGGCGGCGCTTGTCTCCGCGGCTATCGCGGCGGCCGGCTTTTGATCGTCTGGGGGCTATGTCGGACATGGGGCGCAACTCTAACATGATCGCTACAGCGATGGCAGTGTGACTATTGTTGGTGCATTCAAATACTTAAACTTGAATTTAATTCAAGATAGGCCTAACATGTTAAACATCAAATTATCAGGGACGTCTCATGAGTGTTACCGTCGAGCAAAAGTTGGCTATCCACGAGTTGCTGAGTCGGGCGGCGTATGCCTACGACGAACGTGACATAACAATGCTGGAGAACTCCTTTTCCCGTGGAGCCAGTTTCAGTATGCGCATTGCCGGTGGTGACATGGTGGGGCCCTTCGAAGGGCGCGATGCGATTATGGGATTGATGACAGGTTCAATGAATGAGCAGACCGATGTCCGTCGCCATATTATTAGTAATATTTTCTTTGACGAAAAAAGCGCTGAAACCAAAGTAATATCCAATCTTTCTCTTATGGCGACTGATAATGGTGAGATCCAACTGCTAACCACCGGAGTCTACTATGACACGGTAGTAGAAGAGGGCGGGAGCTGGTGTATTCACCAACGCCATATCGATTTAGACAAAGCATATTAGGGGGTCGCTGTGAATATAGGTTTTATTCCCGCTAAAACGGCAAGGTTGGATCCCACCCGTGAGGCACTGATCGACGTCCATTCGGGGCGACGCGTCACTTTTGGGGAGCTTAATGAGAATGTGTGCCGCTTATCCAATGCATTAGTGGGTCAGTTGGGTTTGTCGAAAGGCGATAGAGTCGCGGTGCTGTCAAAAAACGCCATTGAGTATATGGAAATTTATTATGCCTGCGCCCGCGTCGGCATGATTGCCCAGCCCATCAACTGGCGACTGGGGCCCCAGGAGATGGTCCGTATCCTTGAAGACGGTTCACCCTCGGTGGTGATTTCATCGGATGAATACGGCGAACAGGTCGGGCAAATCAAGGGCCAGACGGATATCTCGCACTGGCTAAACTTTGGTGCGGGCGGAGACGGCTCTTATGGTGCTCTGCTTAAGGGGTCTCCCTCCAGTGAACCTTCTTGCTCAGCGGACATTGGCGGCGATGACCCGGTACTCATTCTTTATACCGGTGGCACTACGGGTGAATCAAAGGGTGCTCTGCATACACATCGCTCCCTTTATATGGGCATGATTAACCAGACGGTAGCTGAGCGTGTGGTGCCCACGGATGTCTATATGTTAACGGGGCAGATGTTTCATATTCCCGTAGCTCTGGGGATGAACTACCACGCCCATGGCTGCCCAATGGTATTGATTAATTTTGATGCACGATTGGCGTTGGAGACGATTGAGCGCGAGCGGGTATCGGCATTTCTGGGTATTACCACCATGCTCAACTGGATGATGGCGGATGAAAATTTTGCCGAATTTGATCTCGGTAGCCTACGCAATATTCAGTATGGTGGTGGCCCTATGCCAGGCAGTGTAGTTGCTGCAGCGCTTGAGGCATTCCCTTGCACCATTATTCAAGGTTATGGCCAAACCGAAGGCATGACGATGAGTTTTCTGTCACAGGAAGATCACCTTCGGGCAGTAGCCGGTGACCATCCTGAGCGATTGGACTCCTGCGGTCGAGAGGGGTTTGTCACGGAGATGCGTCTGGTCGACCTCGAGGGAAAAACGGTTCCACGCGACGGCAATACACCCGGTGAAATTCTTGTTCGCTCCGAGGCCAATATGGTTGGCTATTGGCAGCGCCCTGATCTTACCAGTGAAACGATTCGCGATGGCTGGATGTGGACGGGAGATATAGCGGTTTGGGATGAAGAGGGATACATCTTTATTGTCGATAGAGCCAAAGACATGATTATCTCAGGCGGCGAAAATATTTTTTGTACCCAGGTAGAAGCTGCTATCCATAAACACCCGGGTGTATTGGAGTCGGCGGTATTTGGCATTCCTGATGATCAATGGGGTGAAGCGGTGAAAGCGGTAGTAGTGATGAAGCCCGGCCATTCGGCTACAGAGCGTGACATTATCGATGTTGCCGCAGAGCACCTGGCGTCTTACCAAAAACCAAAATCGGTAGACTTTGTGGAAAGTCTGCCCAAGGCGCCTACGGGTAAAATTCTAAAACGCGAGCTACGCACGCCCTACTGGGATGCAGTAAGGAAAAACCTATGAGTTTGTTAACTCCGGACTTGCTCGCGAATATCGGCCGCAAAAGTGAGCCGCAGCGCGAGATAGTGACGCGTCGGGATATTCGCAAGTACGCAGTCGCGACGGGCAATCGTCAGCGCAAATATCTTGACGGTGATCAGGCGCCCCCAATGTTTCATGTGCCTTTGTTTTGGGATGTGGTTGAGTTGGACCAACTAACCCCGGACGGCGTGTCCGTTGATTCCCTGTTACCTAAATTCCCGCTGGAAAAAGCGATGGCCGGTGGTTTGAAAATTGAATATCACAAGCCCGTTCGCCCCGGCGACTGGCTGAGCGCTACACGGACGTTAACGGATATTTATGAGAAGGAAGGGCGTTCAGGCGCGTTGATTTTCTACGAAGTGGTTATGGATGTCGTTAACGACGATCAGGAACTGGTTATCCGTGAAAAAACCACAAGGATATTGAGATGACAGTTGCCCAAAAAAGCCATCGTTTTACTGATATTCAGGTCGGACATGCTCTTCCGGAGCGGGATTTCGACTGCAATAATGTGCAGCTGATGCTGTATAACGCGGCGCTTTGGAATGGCCATCGTATCCATTTTGATGAGCCCTATGCCAAAGAGGTAGAAGGTTACCCCGGTCTGGTATTGGCCGGGCCGATGCTGGGGGATTGGTTGCACCAGTGTGTTGAAGAGTGGCTGGGAGAAGATGGTCGAATCCTGTCTATCGATTACTCCAACCGGGTGGCAGCTTATGTTGGCGATATCCTGACCAGCGGTGGTACCGTCATTGATGCACGTCCTGATCAGCAGGAATTGGACATTGAAGTATTTATTAAAAACAAGGAAGGTGCAGTAGTGGCTCCCGGAACTGTGGTGGTGAGATTTGGCGAATCCTGATAGTGCTGTTAGTAGAAGCAAGCTGCGCGGTAAGGTAGCCATTGCTGGTGCCGCCGATACCGCGGTCGGAGTATTGCCCGGTCGCACGCCAATGGAGCTTTGTGTGGAGGCAGCGCTTCAAGCAATAGCGGATGCCGGTTTGAAAAAGTCGGATGTCGATGGCCTGCTGACGTGCAACTCTATGGCTCAACCATTGATGTATCACGCCGAAGCCATGGCCGAATATCTGCAAATTTTTCCACGTTATTGCCTTGCTGTCGGTGCAGGTGGGGGCACGACCTTTACTGCCATCCATCACGCGGCATCGGCTATCGCTACCGGTATGGCCGATATAATTGTGGTGTCGATGGCTGACTCGATGCGCAGTGGTCTGAATCGTGAGCAGGCCCTGCGGGCTCAGGCGTCCACCGGTCACCCGGAATTCGAACAGCCTTATGGTCCTACCGTGCCAGCCTATTACGCGTTGATTGCCCAGGCCCATATGGCAGAGTTTGGCACCACGCCTGAGCAGCTTGCAGGTATCGCCGTATCGACTCGTCAGCATGCGGCGCGCAATCCCGCCGCGCAAATGCGTGATCTCATTACGGTCGATGATGTATTGGCTTCACGTATGATCGCCGACCCCCTGCACTTATTGGATTGTTCTTTGGTTTCTGATGGTGGTTCAGCGATCGTTATGTGCAGTGCTGAGCGTGCGGCAGATTTACCTCATGCCCCTGTTTATATTATGGGCGCCGGCGAAGGGCATAGCCATGAACATATCAGCGCAGCTCGCAGTCTTACAACCTCGGCGGCGAAAGAGGCGGGTCAGCGAGCCTATGCAATGGCGGGACTGCAAGCATCCGACATGGATTTTGCTCAGCTCTATGATTGTTTTACGCCGACGGTTCTGGTTGAGCTGGAAGACTTGGGCTTTTGTGCGAAAGGCGAGGGTGGTGCTTTTGTTGAAACGGGCGCACTCGCTCCCGATGGTGCGTTACCCGTCAATACCCACGGCGGTCTATTGTCCCACTGTCACCCCGGTAATCCCGGCTCGATGTTTGCGCTAACAGAATCCGTATGGCAGCTGCGACACGCCGCTGGTGAGCGGCAGGTGCCCGATGCTCGCCACGCTCTGGTTCACGCACAGGGAGGGATTATGTCATCCCATACCGCTTTGGTTTTATCACGGGAGGCGAGCTGATATGACTGTACCAGAGATTGCCAAGATCCTGCCTCCGGATACCGAACTGTCGCGTCCCTTCTGGGAAGGTTGCCGCCAAGGTGAACTGCGGCTGCAGCATTGCAATAATTGTGATCGCTTCCAGTTTTATCCCCGTATAATCTGTAGTCATTGTGATGGCGACTCCCTTAGCTGGCGAGCCGTATCAGGCCGCGGGCGTATTGCCAGTTTTACGGTTGTGCGTAGAGGTATATCCCGTGCCTATGAGGCGCCCTATATGGTAGCGCTTATCGACCTGGAAGAAGGCCCGCGAATGATGAGCAGTGTAGTGGGTTGCGAACCTGAGAGTGTTGCAGTTGGAGATACCGTGAGTGTGCAGTTTGAGGATTGGGGTGAAAACTATTTAATGCCCGTTTTTCACAAAAGAGAATAAAACCCGTTACAGGAGAAACTCACTTGAGCTGCTCTAAAATACCCGATGCCGTGATTAATCCCAATGCGCCCCCAGATTCACTGGAGGCAAAGCAGCCCCCGGTCGACAATGGCACCGCCCGCTACTCGAAAGAAAGCTATTTCAGCCCTGACGCTATGGCGCGAGAGTGGGATCGAATGTGGACTGACAGCTGGCTTATAGCCGGTGTAGTCTCTGATCTGACTAAGGTAGGTGACTTTTTCATATTCGATATTAGGGAAGAGTCGATTATTGTCACTCGTACCGAGGAAGGGATCAAAGCGTTTTACAATGTGTGCCAGCACCGCGGTTCCAAACTGGTCTGGGAGGAGCGTGGCAACAAAAAGGTCTTCGTATGTCCCTTCCACAGTTGGAGTTTTCATAATTCGGGCGAACTGCGACGTATTACTGATGAAGAAACGTTTCATCCGGATGTGGTGGCGCATCGTCCTGGTCTTTCGCCTGTAGCTTGCGAAGACCACGCCGGTATTGTATTTGTCCACATGGGGGATAAACCGCCGCCTTTGGCGCAGAGCATCGGTTTGCCTGAGGGCTATCTTGAGGCATATCGCATAGACCAGATGAAAGTAGTACGCCATGTTCGCAGCGAATGGGGTTCCAACTGGAAGGTCGGCGTTGAGGCATTCTATGAGAGTTACCACTTGCACTCGGTGCATCCCGAAACAAGAGGTGTAATGGGTGACCTCAACGTGCAGTACGATCTCTACCCCAATGGCGCCAGCCGTATGATTGTGCCTTTTGGCGTGCCCAGTCCGCGATTGCAGGATCAGGTGACGGTTAATGAAGGTTTGCAGATGATGTTGCGCGATGCCGGGGTAGACCCCCAGAGTTTCAAAGGTGCTGCTACAGATGTGCGTCGTGCGCTTCAGGATGGAAAGCGCCAGCGTTCCGAGCGTTTGGGTTTGGAGTATCAGCGGTTTGAGGATGGGCAGCTTTCTGATAGTTGGGCTACCGGTATCTTCCCCAATGTGCAGATCGGCTGTCACCCTGAGGCGCTATTTTTTATGCGTTTTCTACCCCATGAAACTGATCCCCAGCGTTTTTATTACGACACTATGACCATGCTGCTACCAGTGGATGATCCGGACTATAGTTCGCCGGGATGGATGGGGTTGCCCGAGGGCATCGATGCCAAAAATGATGCGCGCCCTAATATCGAATATTACTCCATTGACGAGGACGCTGGCCTTGGACTGGTGTTGAGCCAGGATTCCAAGCTGCTACCTGTTGTTCAGAAAGGGATGCGTAGTCGGGGCTTCAAGGGTCAGTTGTGGGGCGAGCAAGAGCAGCGTTTACGACACTTTCATGTGGAGCTGGAGCGGCGTATGAAAGATAGCTGAATAGCCGCTCTGCACGCGTGAAGGCCTCCAGTCTTGGGGTTTTCACATTAACGATCCGGAGGTAATGATCCCTGGAATATTTACTTGACAAAGACAAGTAACAAGTTCAATCTTGAATAAGATTCAAGTTTAAAACATACTATTAAATAATGAGACTCAATCCTTAAGGGAGACTTGGCACATGCGTAACACTACTGAATCAGGCGTTATCGGGACAACTCTCGGCGCGCTTCCATTTAGACCAAAATCCAAATTGAAAATGGCTATATTGTCCGCGATGCTGGTGCCTGTAGCCGGCAGTAATGTTGCGCAAGCTCAGGAGGAAGGCTCACGTACACTGGAGGAAGTAATAGTAACCGCCAGGCAGAGAACTGAGAGTCTGCAAGATGTACCCGTTGCTGTGACGGTAATGGATGAAAGTGCGATTCAAAAAACCTTTGCTCAGAACCTGGGTGAACTTGGGGCTTATGCGCCCAACGTTACTATCGGTACTGTGCCCGGTTTTACTGCTGCCTCGATCGCCATTCGCGGTGTCTCTACCGGTGATATCCCATCCACATTTGACCCTGCGGTTACCGTAGCGGTGGATGGTTTTTATCTCGGACACTATCAGGCCTCACTGCTGGATATGTTCGATATTCAGCAGGTAGAGATTCTGCGTGGTCCACAGGGTACGCTGTTTGGTAAAAACACGATTGGTGGTGTTATTAATGTCTCCACGAAAAGACCTTCCGGTGAATTTGGTGTGCAAGCCAAGGTTCGCGTAGGCGAAGAAGGTCGCCAAGACGTAATGGCGGCTATCGATTTGCCTATTATTGCCGATGTGTTAGCGGCTCGTATTGCTGTACAGCAGTTTAATTTTGACGGCTTCTACGAAAATACTTATGACGGCAGCGATGCGGGTGGTCAGGATTTGTTTGCTGCCCGGGCGAAACTTTTGTGGAATCCTACTGATTCGTTTGAAGCATTATTGTCGTTCGAATACATTGAAGACGATAGTGACACCCCTATGGTTGTGAATACTACGACAGAAGATAAAGCCTTTTATAATGGTGCGGGACCAGGTTTTCCCTCCTATCCTGGTCGTGGATCTGGTGGCTCAGCTAATTTACCACTTGGCGACCCGTTCAAAACTGGCTTGGCACCACCTGAGGCTCATGCGCCTGGCTTTGCCGAGTCAAAAAATACGGATGGTCACCAGGAAGATGTAGATGGCATTTACCTCACACTTAATTGGGACCTCATGGGGGGCACGTTGACCTCTATCACGGGTTATCGCTCAGTAGATTCTGACTACTATAACGATTACGTTGGCGAGCCCGCGGCTATCTATGCCACGATTCGCTCGATTTACCGTGATACCTTTAGTCAGGAGATTCGCTTTGCGGGGAACACCGATAATTTAGACTACGTCATCGGCGGCTATTACCAGCAAAATGATATGGACTACGAAAACTATACCAGTCTTGGCGCTGATCATCCGTTTGCGGGTCTTGCCCCGTCTATACCCGTGGGTGGAGCGTTGCTGCTTGCTGATGGATCACAGGAAGCCACCTCTTATGCGATCTTTGGTGAAGGTAGTTATGCCATATCGGATGCTATGGCATTTACCGCCGGTATCCGTTATTCCGATGAGGAAAAAGACTTTGAATTAAGTCCACTGGGTTTCCCTACAGAGGCAAGGGCAGTCGAATCAGGTTCCTGGGATGATATTACCTACCGTCTTGGGGTTGATTACCAAATGAGCGACGAGACCATGATCTATGCGTCTTTTTCAACCGGCTTCAAAAGTGGCGGCTTTAATGAGCAGGCGGGAACTTTGGCATCTGCAGCGACCGGCTTCGATCCTGAGGAAGCAGAATCGTTTGAAGTGGGTATGAAGTCTGATTTCCTGGATAATACTCTTAGGCTAAACATTGCTGCCTTTTACGTAGAATATACTGACCTTCAGGTAGACTCAGTGGTACCCGTACCAGGTGTGGGTCAGGAATCGATTGTTAACAATGCCGGTGAGGTAACATCCTATGGTCTTGAGGCAGAGCTTATGTGGTTGGCAACGGAGCGTCTGACTATAGATGCAACTTTGGGTCTTCTCGATGCTGAATACGATAAGTTTGACTGTAATCGTGATAATGATGCAGAGACTCCCGACGTGGACTGTACCGACTTTGATGTTAAGCGTACCCCGGACACTACAGCCAGTCTTGGTGCTACTTATAACATCGCGCTCAACAGTCTGGGTGGTTCGATGGACCTGAACGCTAACGCCACTTATACCGATGCGTTCTACAATGATATTATCAACAGTGATTCGAGTGAGCATGAAGAAGTGACGTTGTTGAATGCGAGTATTTCTTACACTTCTAGTAATGAAAAAATTCGCGTCGCGGCATTTGGTCGCAACCTCACGGATGAGGAATACCAAACTTCAGGCCTTAGTGTCGCAAACTTGTGGAACTTTTCTACTTATGGCAACCCGGCAACTTATGGTTTGGAAGTAGAATTTAAATTCTAGAGGTTTCCTATGCTCCCCGAGGATTCTGGGAGCGAAGCTAGGGGCTTCTATTCTTTAAAAAGATGTTGAACGTTAATATTAGGACTGGCTCGCCAGTCCTTTTTTTTATCTGTTATTCAGGGGAGCCCACGTGAACTCAATTGTAAAACTGTTGCTGTCGGCGACGCTGTTAATTTCTTTCAGTGCAAGCGCTGCGCAAGGGGATGAAGGTAAAATTGCCGTCGATGGCAAGGGCGAGCAACTTTATCAAAAACACTGCCAATCTTGTCATGGTGGCCGTGTTGCTAAAGCACCTGAGTTGACATTGATTCGTCTTATGTCTGCTGGCTCGGTATATCGAGCATTAGATCAAGGCATTATGAAGCAGCAGGCTGGTGCGTTGAGCAAGGATCAGAAAATAACCTTAGCTGAGTACCTCACCGGCCAAAGCCTGGACCAGCAAGCGGTAGCATCAGCGCCACAGTGCGAAGGTGATGCTGCAGCATTTGATTACAATGCGCCTCCCTCATCGTTAGGTTGGGGTGTTGATCAAGGTAACCAGCGTCACTTTGATCAGAGCGTTACCGATATCAATGCCGGCAACATTAAGCAGTTAGAACTGGCCTGGGCCTTTGCCTACCCCGAGGCTATTCGCGCCCGCTCACAACCCACCGTTGCAGGCGGTGCTGTTTATGTCGGTAGCCAGAATGGCTCGGTGTTCGCGCTGAACCGTGAGACTGGCTGTATTCGCTGGACCTTTAAGACTGTGGCTGAAGTGCGTAACGCTATTGTAATAGAGCCTTGGGTGGCAGGAGAGGAAGCGAACCCGGGACTGTATTTTGGTGATATTACAGGCAATGTCTATGCAGTCGATGCGGTCACTGGTGAGCTACTTTGGCGGGACCGTCCCGACGATCACCCCAGCCTGACGCTTACGGCTGCCCCTGTACTTAACAACGGGACGCTATATGTGCCGTTGTCTTCACTGGAAGTCACTCAAGCCGCTGACCCAAACTATGCCTGCTGTACGTTCCGTGGTGGTGTTGCTGCCTATGATGCCCGCACCGGCAAAAAACAGTGGGTGGGTTATACCATCGACGAAACCCCGAAGGTGGTTGGCAAAAATTCTGTGGGAACCGACCGGATAGCACCCTCGGGTTCACCGGTTTGGAATACGCCGAGCATCGACGACAAGCGAGGGGTAATGTATGTCGGCACGGGAGAGAATTATTCCTCGCCTGCCAACGATACCAGTGATGCGATTCTGGCAATTAGCCTGAAGGACGGCAGGATTGTTTGGCGTCAACAAATGACCGCCGGTGACGCCTGGAATATGGGTTGCGAAACCGAAGCGCGTGTCAATTGTCCGCCAGAGGATGGTCCCGATTATGACTTTGGAGCAGCAACCATTATTAGCACTAATACTCAAGGCAAGGACATTGTGCTGGCCGGCCAAAAGTCGGGAGAGGTGTTTGGTCTCGATCCCGATCAGGGGGGCAAGATTCTCTGGCGTAAAAAGCTGGGAAAAGGCGGCATTCAAGGCGGTGTTCACTTTGGTATGACCGTGCACGGCGATACTCTTTATGTGCCGATGTCTGACTTTGACGGTGGCCCCCGTTGGCCGGGTGTAGCCTATCCGGGTATGTTCGCTGTGGATATCACTACCGGCGAGCAACGGTGGTTTTCACCTGTTCCGGATATCTGTAAGGGTAGGGCGTTCTGTCAGCCCGGCCTGTCTGCTGCTGCTTCCTCCATTCCAGGCGCCGCTGTCACTGGGTCTATGGATGGACATCTACGCGCCTACGATTTTAAGGACGGCAAGGTACTTTGGGATTTTGATACGGCCATTCCTTATCAGACGCTAAATGGAAAGACGGCTAGTGGCGGGTCTATGGGCGGTGCTACCGGTCCGGTTTTCCATCAGAACATGATGTTCGTCAATTCGGGCTATGGGATTTACTTTCATATGCCGGGTAACGTTTTATTGGCATTTCGTCTGCCCGAATAGGTATCTCGGGTACCGGCAAGTTGTCGCCGGCCAAGTTTGAAGAAGACTATTTTACTAGGCTAGAGCGCGTCTGGTAAAGTCTGGCAAGTTCAGGGTAATATTGGAAATTTCTAAGCAATTGGAGGGATAGTATGTCAGAGATGGAATGGACCTGGGCCTGGAATTGGTGGAGTGTTTTAGTCGCCATCAACGTGGTGAACCTGATAGCTTGTGGTGTTTTGTTTTCCCGGTCGCGCAACTCAGATGACATTGAGTACGCTTACTATGGCAAGCTCATGAGAAACTTTGGCGCAATCTTCATTCTGGTTGCAGTCTATCGTTCAGTCTTCGTATCCAGCTACCTGAACCAGCTAGCCTGGTTCGATACTCTTGCCAACAGCTCCCTGCTAATTCGGTTTTTTGCTATTTTCGCCGAAATTTCTTTTGCTTCCCTGATTATGCTTGCCCTCTTGCAACTTAATAAGGAGGTTCCCCATCCTGCCCAGGGAGCGCCAGAGCGTGCCCCCGGGTTTTTGTTGACGAAAGCGCCTTATGTGCTATTTGCCTGTATTTTTATTGCCCAGTTCTTCGCCACCACTGCAACTATTACAAAGATTGAAATCCTGTTTGCCATTGAGGAAACACTTTGGGGAATTGCTTTTATGTCGATTCTTCCGCTGACTTTGGTTCAACGGGCAAGAATTTATTCATACAAAGACAGTAAAGCCCAGGAAGAATTGAAATCATATCGGGGCCTGACGTTGATGATGGCTGTGTTCACAGTTGGCTACTGTGCCTACTCACTGCTCTATCATTTGCCTATTGAACTCTGGCCCGATGCCATCGCACAGTGGCAGATGGAGAGCCCGATACCAGCCATCAGAACGGGGGGGCAGGCAGTCAGGGATGCATTTTTTGTGGTCAATGAAACCAAGGACTTCGCATCCTGGGGCGGCATCGGATTCTTTATCTGGTACACCGGCTACTTTAGCCTGTGTGGATGGATGGTGCTCTTTTTAATGACGGGGCCCAAAAGAGTGAAAATTAACGGGCAATAGTTTCCACCGGGCACTTCCACCAGTGTGTAAGCTGATACTGCCGAGTTCAAATTCTGCAACTGAGGATTTATAGGGGGCATCAAACCACCCACCGGTTTGTTACCATAGAAAAAAACTTGTCTACAGGAAACCCATGTTGGAAAAATTAGTCTTATACGGCGCAATCATTGCCGCTGCCTACTGGTACTGGAGTGGTCCCTATCAGGAGGGTAGCCTTTCGGGCTACGACAAGCAGCTGGAAGATAATAACGAGAAAATGGCTATGTGCATTCGTGGAAAAAATTATAACGCGGGATCGACCGGAAATTTTAGTGGCCTGCCCGAAGAAGTCTGTGCGCAGGAATACAATTTTTACCAGAAAAACGGCCAATGGTACAGCTACGACTCCGTCAGGAAGGACTGAGTAGCGTGATTTAAAAAGGTGGGAACAGCGGGCCACGCAGGCAGCGATTTTGACGGCTGCCGCGCGCCTACTTCAGTTTAAAAGTAGCAGGCGCGCGGCAGAAGGCGCGCGGTAGCAGGCGCGCGGTAGCAGATGTATCTCTTAGCGAGTCAGGTCATTTAGTACCATGGTGGCTGACGCCGCATCAGCTGCTTACAATCAATTTGGTGTAAAGCTGAATTTCTGTCCGCCCAGTGCGGCTTCATACATCAGGCCGCCTTTGGCTATGGTATAGATAGCGAGCCCTTTTCTGTATGAACCGGCCGCGTTGGCGTTATTCTGACCACCGCTGGCTCCAGCAGATACACCCGCACCGCTACCCGCAGACGCAGATACACCAGCAGTCAGTGCAACCGCAGTAGCCTGAGCGCCGAACTCAAAATTACCCGAGGTGAATTCGTCGTAGGCCCGCTGGTCCTCAAAGAAAATAACCTGGCTGAATATCTGGCCGCCGAGCTGAAAGCCCACGGTTAGCTGGGTCATGCCGGTAGTCCCCGTCATCTGGCCGCCGGCAAATACTCGACCTTTACCATGGGCACCGCCAATGCCTATGCCACCCTTGCCAATGCTCGGGAAAAGGGCATAGCCGTACGCCGAGTTGAACATCTCCGCAGCGCCCGCATCGATAAAGGCCTTCTTTGATTGCTGGAAGGGCACGTTTTCTTCAGCACCAGCCAACGCGGTGTGACTTGCTAATGTCATTGCCAGTGACAGCAGGAACGATTTTATTAGAACAGCCATTGTAAAAACTCCGATGTTTGATTAAATAATCCGCCATGGGCGAGGATGCCCACCCGATATCGCGGTCTACGAAAATTAGCTCAGATAGCGAGTTTTAGCAACCTTACCTTTACGATTCGCTGCCGAAGGTCTAGAGTAAATCTATTTTCGCTCAAGGATACCAGGATGGATGAAGCTCGTCCCGATGAGACCGTGGGGCCCTGTGCGGGCTTTAAAGTACTGGAGTTCGGCACTATGGTTTCCGGCCCTATGGCAGCGCAAAACCTGGGAGACCTGGGGGCCGACGTTATCAAGGTAGAGACACTAATGGGGGATACTGCGCGCTGGGTCGGTCCGCCGGAGCGCGATGGCATTAATGGCTTTTTTTCCCAGTTCAATCGAAACAAGCGCGCAATATCGGTCGATATAAAGACAGAGGAGGGTATTGCGATCGTGCGCAAACTTGCTATTACAGCGGACGTGATCTTCTGTAATTATAGGCCAGACGTGGCGGATCGACTGGGTTTTGGCTATGACAGCTTGCGTGAGGAAAACCCTGGTTTAATCTTCGTGTCAGTGAGCGGTTTTGGGCCGGATGGTCCCTATGCGCAGCAGCCGGTTTACGACCTGGTTATCCAGGGCATGTCAGGCGCCATGCCCCTCCAGGGAAACGGCGGGCAACCACAGATGATACGTAGTGTGATCGCCGATAAAACGACAGCGATCACAGCCGCCTCAGCTGCATTGGGTGCACTACTGGCTAGGGAGCGCAGCGGTGGTGTGGGACAGCACGTGCACGTTCCCATGGTTAACGCCTATGCAGCTCTTGCTTTGCCCGACATGATGTCTATGGATGCCTTTCGCCCCAAGCAAGAGGTGGAATCTATTGTCCCTGATCTGTTTCACGTTTGGAGTTGCAGCGATGGCTATCTGGTAGGGATGCCCATTGAAGACAAACAGTACGCAAATCTTTGTAAGGCGCTCGGACGAGAGGACTTGGCCGAAGACGAACGCTTCAAGAGTCTCGGAGCGCGTCTGGTCAATATTGATGCAATGATCGAGTTGGTCGATGCTGAACTTAAAAAGTGGCCCTGGCGCGATGCGCTGGATATCTTGCACAAAAATGATGTGCCCTTCGCCGCGGTCTACGATCTCGATGATTTTATGGATGACCCGCAGGTGAAGCACAACCGTACGGTGTTTGACTCCGAGGATCCGCGCGGCGGTATCACACGCTTCATCAGGCATCCTTCGGTTTACGAAAAAACCCCGGCAACTCTGCGACGCCATCCGCCACGCTATGGCGAACACACGGAGGAGATTCTGGCAGAAGCTGGCTACACAGGTGACGATATCGCCGCGCTTCGCTCGGCGCAGATTATCGCATAGTGGTTATCGAGAATAGAACGCGGGTGGTCTGCTTTCGACATTGGGATCGGGCCACGAATGCCCGTTTGATTTCCTGAATGGAGAGAACTGTCATACTATAACCACGTACTTACGAAAATCAGGTGTTGGTGGCAAACTCCAAACGGTGTACCACCAACGCGCATGCGTGAATCGAGCTAATATTTAGATGGACACCCGGGTACCGGGTGACCAATTCAAGGAGGTCCGGATGAAATTTTATACAAAAGCGGTGTTGTTGCTGGCCATGTGTTTAACCAACAGCACTGTATTTGCAGAATCTCTCCCCGATAACTGGGATGCAAAAGCTGTCGAGGTTTTGAGGCAGATGGATGCCTACACGGATTCAATGCAAAAATTCATTGTTAAAACTGATTCTTACAGCGACGCTTCGATTGGTCCGGGAATGGTCATATCAAACCCGTTTACCGCCAGGATTGCCGTTGAGCGGCCGGGCTCATTACATGCAGTTACCAAAAGTGGGGAACTGACAAGTGAAATCTACCTCTCTGAGGGAAAGTTGACGCTCTACAGCAGTGATAAAAACGTCTACGCGCATCAGGATGTCCCCGAGCCATTGAGTGATGGCTTGCTCTATGCGCTTGAAGAGTTCGATGTGGAAACACCGTTGCTAGATCTGCTGATCCTCAAATCGCTTGACCGTCTTTTATCTGGGGACGAGCTTGCTGTTTACGTTACCGGTGATAGTCAGATCAGAGGTGTTGATTGCCACCATATACTGTTATCGGGCCCTGTAGTGGATCTACAGGTCTGGATTACGAAAGGCGACAAACCTGTTCCGAAGAGAACCGTATTGAGATACAAACAGGGGGAGGGCATACCACGTCACGACGTCTTTATTGACTGGAGTATAACGGACGGTTTTGACAAGTCCGAATTCAAATTTGTGCCGCCCTCAGGTGCTCACGAAATTGGCTTTATCAACACCCCGTAATCGGCAGCAAGGAGACTAATCATGAAACGCAGACAAGTTATCAAAGCCATATGCCAGGCTGCTGTGGGTGGCGCAGTAGCAACGGTCGCCGGTACGGCCCTGGCCAGAATTGGAAGACCTCTGACGCCAGTGAGTGTGGCAGGTGTTAGACGTCGCACGCGCAGACGCACCCGCAGACGGATGTATTATATGACCCCTGGAATGACAATTTACGGCTTGCCCCCTGGTTGCGGGGGTATGGTTCCGTACGGCGGTGTCAATATGCATTATTGTGGCGGAATCTACTACAGGCCTGTATACCAGGGTACAACCGTCGTTTATGTGGTTGATAAAGTGGAGCCTGGTGCCAATACGCAAGTAGAGATCGAGGAACCTTATTGATTTGCTTGCGCTCACAAATCACACCCGCGTACAGGGAGGCCCCGTAGGCCTTCGTCACCCGACCCTGCTGCTGGAGCCTATTACATAACGCAGTGCTTTGCGTAGGTTTTAGTCTCGTCTGCAGTCCACTCGCCCTTGGGCCTGTCGGACAGGTCTTCGCACCATTTCTCGGAACCGACGGCCATGCCGTCGATCACGCAGTTTTTAGCATAGGTCCCGGCATCTGAAGCGGTCCATTCGGATTTGGGTAGCTCTTTTTTGGCGGCACACCACTTTTCACTGCCTGGTTCGACACTGCAGGCGGACAGCAGCAGTATGCTGCTAATAACGAGGATACGCTTCATTGAAACTCCCTGATAAAACGATTGGTTGTGAGGATAAGTATTGCACCTGATTGATGTTATTACCAGCCGCTGAGCCTGCAAAGAGGTGTTGCATCACCGGTTGAAATCACAGCCGGCTGTGGAAATAGCCTCCATGGGTCAGGCTGCCTTCAACGGTGGATGCGGAAACTCAGGCAGCGTTTTTTCGCAATGATCCACCTGTGCCGTCACCCGTTCCAGGGCGGCCTGAACAAGCAGGGAAATGCCGCCGGTCGCAACCGCTGTGCCTCCAGTGATCAGGGTACCCTCCTGATTGAGACCCACTGCAGGTGCCATCAAAGTCCCCTTGAGGGCGATGAAAGGCGTGACGAACATATCGGCGCTGACACCTATGCCCTTGCGTGGCTGGGTATTGAATTCGATGTTGAGCTGTTCGCTATCAAGGTCTACGGTCCCGTCGGCGACAATCAGAACCTTCTCGCCCTGAATCACAAATGTACCCAGGTCGGACATTCCATTCGCGAAATCCACTACGATGATCCCGCACTCAATCTTGGTGTACTTTTCCGCCTTGGCCATGGGGTTTAATGCCGAGGCCAATTGCGTGAAAATATCCCCCGATATGCGCCCCAGCAGTGCGTTATCAACACGGCCTGCACCTTGAGTGATCAATAACTGGCCGGTGGCTCCCGCCGCGATTGTCCGGGGACTCAGACCCGACGATTTCAAGTCCAAAGTCACACTAATCGGGGGAATCCGCGCCGGATCATCAATTTCTCCGGAAGCGACATTAATACGCAGGTCGCGAGCCATGAGCGAAAGCTCCAGGTCGGCATTTTCCTTCTCAGTCACAAGGCTTATGGTGCTCACCACCGCACCTCCATCTGCTATGCCGAATTCCACCTGCCCGGTTAATTTGTCCCCCTGCAGGCGTCCGTCAAACAGTAGGTCCTCCATTTTCGGGCCAGCACCCTTAAGTTCCCCAATCGCGACTTGAACATCTGCGTCGATGTTCTTTAGAACCTCGAAAGGCAGCGGCTCTGCGACGAAGACATATTGTTCTTCGCTCTTCACTTCTCCCGGGGCTACTGTCACCTCATCGGCGGCCTCGCTTCCGGATGCCTGGAATGGCACCAGATCAATTTGACGTGATTTCAGGTTTGCGCGGATGGTGGTGCCGTCCTCCATAATCACATGCGCAGTGCCCGCAAGATCGCTCTCCCCAAACTCCGCTTTCAGGTCATCCAGTTGGACCTGTGTCGTCGACAGCGTGGCATCGGTGGTCACCGCGAAGGGAATGGCAGGTAATTCCTCCATGAGATCCGCGAGGCTGGAACCCCGGACATCTAGATCCAGTGTTGATGTCTCTCCATTGCCATGCAGTGTCCCCGACACTTTGACCTCGGTATCACCCAGACTCGCTTCCACATCCTGCAGTTCGATCCCATCATCCAGAGTTATTATGACCCCTGTCATTTGTAAAGACTCAGCAGGTAGTCCCTCCACCTCAAACAACTCGCCTACCCGCGCCAGGTTTGTAACGCTGGTATTGAAATTGATTATCTGCTCGGCGATGACTGCGCTTATCTCGAACTCTATCGCATCAGCCGATCCACGCAGATCAATATCGAGCGTGTGGTCGCTCTGGGTCAATTGCGCCGTTACTTCAATGGGGCCGCTGAGGGGCAGTGCAAGCGCCGCTGCTGTAATCAGCTCGCCGGCTTCCTCGCTGTGGGCTTTCAATTCCAGTCGGGCACCTGACAACTGCTCCAAGTTCTCCACCTGGCCATCCAGTTGTACCGCCAGTTTGCCAAGCGATCCGGTAATCCCAATATCAACACTGCCCAGAGCCTTGATTTGTTCCAACGGTCCGACAGCCCCGCTGAGCGCCAGAGGCAGCCCGAGGAATTGGCCTGTGCCGCTCAAATCAAGGTTCCCTGAACTGCCGGGTTGAAACGTAAGCTCATAAACCTGAATGATTCGATCCTCTGTATCAGGTCTAAGCAGGGACAGAATAGCATCCTGTATCTTTACTTCATGAATTACTATTGGCAGGCCGCCTGAATCCGCGGCTTCGATGTTGGTATCCCCTGAGTTCCTCCGGGACTCTGGTGACGCCGCGGCCAGGTCCCAGTTAGACTGACCCTCCCGGTTATGCTCTTCCAGTACCTTGATGCCGTCCAGAGTAAACCGCTCTATTTCCAGGGGGCCGTCCAGCAAAGACCAGGGGTTTAAGGCCACGGACAGCTCGCCGACCTCCAACATCAAGGGCTGGTTTGCCCAGGACGCATTGGCCAGGGTAAGTCCATCGGCCGTCAGGGTTGTGCTGGGGAAGAGCTTCACCTTCAAGTCACCGATGATGTGAAATTCCCGGCCGACACCCTCAGTTACCAGATTTTGAATGGAATGGCGATGCCGGTTCATATCGCCGAATTGCAGATACAGCACAATTCCCGCTACCGCAGTAAGGAGCAACAGCAGGAAAGCGACGAGCGCGCGCGATAGCGACATGGTTAGTTCCTTTAGTCCGTAGGGTCGGACAGATTCTCTGCAACAGATCCCGACTGGGTCCCGCTACTGTTTAGAGCCAGAAATATGGCGACCACCGGGATTCCGACTCGGATCACGAATCCTTAAACTCGCGATGGCGCGAGCCGTGAGGTGGGTTTATCGATTCAACAGCTAACAAGGTAGATGACAGAAGCACGCGACGCAAGTCGACGGCTGGCGGCATTATCGGGATCTCAGGGAAATTCCTCCGTTGATAAATCGTAGGCAAAAAAAAGGGCGGGAAACCCCGCCCTTCTCATTATCTAGGCAGCGCTTAGAAAGTCCAGCGAACACCCAGGCCGAATGTGTCAACTTCAGTATCGAGATCAAAGCGAATCCACTCCGCGTAGATATCCAGGCTGCGGCCGACATTGAATGCTGCACCCAGACCGTAATAGGGGTCAGTGCCATCGGAATCAGCAGCACCACGACCGTCGAAATCCCAGAACGCTGCGCCGCCACGGGCGTAGAAATCCATGATCCACAATGGTACAGAAGCCATACCACCCACTGTCCAGGCTGTTGCATCTACTTTCTCACGGCCAAAATCTTCATCGAAATCGGAGCTGTAGTTGCCCAGATCCCAGTAGCCGGCATCGACTGCCAACCAATGGTTGATGCGGTAGCCACCAGCTAGGTTGAATGCAGTTGAATTGTCGTCGAGATCGATTTCGAATACGTCACCGATATCATCAACATCATCAAAAGTATCATCTAAACCGGAGTAGTAAACACCGCCGCCGATGAACCAGCCCGCGTTCTCGCTCTCTGCGGCTACTTGAAATGAAGTCATTATAGCAGCGCAACCCAAGGCTGCGGCCAGACCAGTATTCTTAATTAGCTTAGACATGTGTGCTCCTTATGTAAAATATGTTGTCCGTGACTCTGGGACCATTAGGACCCGGAGATTTCTTGCGAGGATTCTAGACGAAATCACAGATTCGGCCATAAGGTTTTTGGATAACT
>JBALVT010000326.1:0-508 GCA_036961345.1 Halioglobus sp. | reverse complement strand
GTCTACAAGGTTCAAGCTCGAAGATCCTAATTCCTGGCAAATAGAAGGCTTTAATGTAATGAAGGTATCGACAAGCTAACTTTCGGAGACAGCCTTAATCCGAGCTTGATTCTCAAGCAACTGCCCTAGTCCATTCGCTGAACGCACTCATCCTGAGATCGCGGTAGTGCTGAGCACGGACTAGATGCCTTCCCAAGTTGAATAGATTATGGACTGCAGCATGAACAGTTACGAATCGCTGGGCCTGCCTGACTGATTTGAATCGCCGCATTCCTCGCTCCCTTACCCTGGTCGCCTCATACCCGATAAAGCGGGGCAGGCTCTGCGATTGCTCTGCCCGATTATTCTCATACTGTTCAGTGCTGTGTATCGTTTCAGGGATCAGCTCTCGATGCGCTATGCCATAACTTCGCAGCTTATCAGTCACAATTTTCCGAGGCTCGCCTCCATGTGATCGCAACAGGCGCTTGAAGAACCGCTTAGCCGCAGCCCCATCACGCTTTGCCTG
>JBALVT010000325.1:0-523 GCA_036961345.1 Halioglobus sp. | reverse complement strand
GCCCTTCAAAGAGCGAGGCGGCAGTGCGCGCGTATGTTATTGAGCAGGCGCGACGCGGCGGCCATAGCTGGCGCATGGATGACGAAGGCAACATCGTGGTTGCGGTGGCTGCCTCTGCAGGGATGGAGGATCACGGGACGGTAATTATCCAGAATCACCTGGATATGGTGACGGTAAAAACAGGGGATAAAGACCATGACTTCGACCATGACCCCTTGCAGCTGCAGGTCGTGGATGGCTGGCTGAGTGCTGACCGCACCACCCTGGGTGCTGACAATGGTGTGGGCTGCGCCGCCGCCCTGGCGGTAATGACTGATGCCAGTGTGGCACATCCGCCGTTGGAGCTGTTATTCACGGTTGATGAAGAAACCGGTTTGGGGGGTGCGCTCAACCTGGATGCATCCTTATTGTCAGGTACGCGCATGCTAAACCTCGATACCGAGGATTGGCATGAATTATATGTCGGCTGCGCCGGGGGCGGTGGCTGGGAGTTTGCCCGCAACTTTGTCACTGAGGCTGTACC
>JBALVT010000324.1:0-528 GCA_036961345.1 Halioglobus sp. | reverse complement strand
GGTTAAAGCCGTTTTGGATACCCTGCGCAGAAGGTAAGTGTGCGCAGGGGTTTTATTGCTTAATGCAGGGTGCTTAGTTAGCCGATTTATTGAACAGTTTCATTATCACTGAATACATCCGCAAACATCGGTGAACTCAGATAGCGTTCACCGGAGTCAGGAAGAATGGCAACAATCATCTTGCCCTTGTGCTCTGGCTGCTGCGATACCCGATGAGCAATGGCCATAGCAGCGCCTGAGGATACCCCTGCCAGAATTCCTTCTTGTTGCATCAGTTTGTGCGCCCACTCCATTGCTTCTTCATTGTCAATCTGCTCGACCTGGTCGACCATGGCCAGATCCAGATTACCCGGCACAAAACCTGCGCCTATACCCTGAATCTTGTGCGGACCGTGAACCGGCTCGTTGCCGGCTTTGGCAGCGGTGATCATGGTGGTGGAACTGGGCTCAACCGCTACGGTATGTAAGGCCCTGCCCTGTGTGACTTTTATATATCGTGAGGTGCCCGTTAAAGTGCCGCCGGTCCCG
>JBALVT010000323.1:0-540 GCA_036961345.1 Halioglobus sp. | reverse complement strand
GGTGGCTTGCGCTCCGGAGAATCGTTTGACGGCGTGTGCCAGGGCGGAAAAACCACTGTTGATTGTGAAATTACTCAGTTCGCCACGGACCTTCTGGTAGTAGCTAACCTGGTCGATGACGGGGTAGGCATCAACCTGATCACTGATCAGGCCGTCACGGGCGCAAATCAGGGGTCCCCAATACACTCGGCGCAAAGCCCCGCTGGCGGTCGCAAGCGCCAAATATCTCACCAGATAGTCCACGCGTTTTTGATCTGGCCAGGGAGAGCGCCGAGCCAGGCGTTTTGAGGTCCAGCACTTGTAGGTACACATCAGCTCAGTGGCGCCATTGTCCGCGCCGATAAGTTGGAGAATACGTGCTTTCTTCAGCAGGTTGAGTTTCAGCCAATGGGTGGCGAGGCGCCCGAAAACACGATGGTCGTAGGCCTCGGGCTCGATAACTCGCTCTACAAAAAGATTGTCTGTGTGAACCCTGGGAGTGCGGCCAAAGCGGCCCATATAAGCGAGAATACTGGCATTGTAAAAGGGCTCAAAATCGGA
>JBALVT010000322.1:0-554 GCA_036961345.1 Halioglobus sp. | reverse complement strand
GGAAAACATGTTTGCCAACGAAAGGCGCGTAAAACACTACTTCAAGGACATGCATGACTGGTCAGAATATGTCGGTATAACGGTCAAACAACCCGATGTATTCCCGGTCAACAGTGTAAAAGGCATGCGCGGTGCAATCTATGCGGCCCAGCAGGACCGGATTATCCCCTATTCCAGGGCCCTTTTCGCCGCTTACTGGGGTGACAATCGCGATATTTCCCAGCCGGAAGTATTGCTAGACATTTGCCTGAGCTCTGGCCTCGACAAAGACGGTTTTTTGGCCGCAATCGCCGACCAGTCTTACAAAGATCAATTGCGAGACAATACCGACGAACTGGTTGCTCGCGGCGGTTATGGCTCACCAACGCTCTTTATTAATGGTGACGATATGTACTTCGGCAATGATCGACTGCCGTTAGTAGAACACCGCCTGAGACAGTTGCTGGCGCAATAGCAAAAAGCCAGTTATAGCGAATAGTGCTTCATTAAGGGAGACGGCGGTGCATCCCGCTGCCCCCAGCAGTTATACCCCCGCGCAGTTGGAACCCCACGCC
>JBALVT010000321.1:0-570 GCA_036961345.1 Halioglobus sp. | reverse complement strand
ATAGTGGAGAGTGCTTTTCCCTGCAGCAGAGCCACCTGGACGAGCTTAAAACACTGGATCTGCCTGGCGCTGACCCCTCGCTAATGTGGTTGATGGTACAAACCGACGATGAAACACTTGACTATCGGCAGGCGGTCGCCAAATATGCGCAATCACCCCAGTTAGTAGAGACGGGTGGAGATCACAGCTTTATTGGCTTTGATCGTCACCTGCCGGCAATAATGGAATTCCTACAGCGGCCTGTTGTGGCTGCATGATTAAAAAACAATGACTAACTACACATCTCAAGATATTGAAGTCCTAACAGGACTGGAACCGGTACGTAAGCGGCCCGGAATGTATACCGAAACGACACGGCCTAATCATTTGGTGCAAGAGGTTATCGATAACAGTGTCGATGAGGCCTTGGCCGGGCATTGCAAAACAATCGACGTCGTATTACACAAAGACGGCTTTGTTTCGGTGACCGACGATGGTCGTGGTATGCCGGTCGATTTACATCCCGATATGGGTTTGCCCGGTGTCGAAGTTGTGCTCACCACATTGCATGCCGGCGGTAAGTTCTCCAAC
>JBALVT010000320.1:0-573 GCA_036961345.1 Halioglobus sp. | reverse complement strand
CGTGCCACGCTGTTGTGTGAAGTATGTCTGGTCGATATGTAGGACGTAGAAGGTAGCCGCGGCGCCACCCAGCTCGGTATATCCGCCAACCAATCTCGGCATAGGTTCGGTCTCGGCTACCCCACCCTAACCCATCAGGAAAACTCGATACATTTCTTCAGCTTACTGCCCAGTATTTCCACAGACCATCCGACTCATAATTGGGTGGTGTGTCCTATAGCGGACGAAAGAAGTACCATTTCAGTTCCGGGGCCCGTAGCTCAGCTGGATAGAGTAACTGGCTTCAACGGGGCTGCCTTTGTGACAATACGCTTTTCTGACTATAGAGCAGGAAGTGAAGCGCAGATGGTGAAGCGAAGTAAGTGCAAAATTATGGGTTTAAATTGTGACGCGCGCAATTGAACTAGTCAGAATCCACGACAATATTCTGCAGGCCTCCTAGAAATGTCCCATAAGCGCTGACAGTCTGACCGGATTGAAGGTACGCCCAAGGCGCCCAGATAGTAGCCACATTGAACATCACGCCTTCTGGCGTACCGGTGAGAATAAGAGTGCCTGCCGCAATTCGATCAC
>JBALVT010000031.1:0-28986 GCA_036961345.1 Halioglobus sp. | reverse complement strand
CGATGTGATAGTGGCCTACGGCGCAGACCTCGATCAGGGTTTCCTGAGCCAGGCTTATGTGCCGCCAGGAGGACCCAACCCTACTGACCTGCTGTTTGACGATACCTTCGACACCACGGTTTACTCTGCCTATGGCATGGTGTCCTACGACATCACTGACAATCAGGAGATATCCTTCGCACTTCGCTATGACCGTGAAGAGCGCGATGTCAGCAATAACGTACCCAATGTCAATGCCGCGCAAATCTTTGGTGCGTTTGGCCCTCGTCCGATCAATCCGGCGTTTGATGGTTCGGGCACGGATACCATTCCAGACCGCGATGAGACCTATTCCGAACTGCAACCCAAACTGACCTGGCGCTGGAATGCGACGGACGATGTTTCAACCTATGCATCTTACGGGGTGGGCTTTAGAAGTGGCGGCTTCAATAGCCTTGGCAGCGAAGCCACTATTGACAGCCGTTATTCAACCTTTGCGACAGGCCCGAAAAATAGCCGCGATGAGTATGACGAAGAAATTTCAACTACCTTTGAAGTCGGTATGAAGTCACAGTGGCTAGACAACACCCTGCAGTTTAATGCTGCCGTGTTTTATACAGAGGTTGAAGACAATCAATTCTTCAGTTTTTATGCGGGAGACTTTGGATTGCTGCGCGTCGTAAATAACATCGATGAAGTTACCATCAAGGGCTTCGAGATCGATGGGAAATGGCTGCCAACCGACTTCCTGTCACTCTATGGTAGCTACGGCTATACCGATGGCGAGATAAAGGAGAACAAGAACCGTCCGTACACTGAAGGCAACGAGCTTCCGTATGCGCCAGAATCTACTGCGAACCTTGGCATCCAGGTGAATTTCCCGCTTGGCTCCGCTATGACATTTGTAGGCCGCCTGGACTGGATCTACACAGGCGAAACCTGGTTCCACACCGTGCAGGACAACCCAGGCATCATCAACTCCTTCACGGACCTTTCTGAGATCTATCAAGTTCCCGGATTTGGTTTCGGACCCGCCGATTTCAGCCGCTCAAAGCGCGATGCTTACGATACGGCGAACCTGAGACTATCTCTGCGTGGCGAGCAGTGGGAAGTGACGGCGTGGGGTAGAAATATTACCGACGAAGGGTACCTGGAAGAAGTGATACCTGCTCCGGAGTTTGGCGGTTCTTTTGCTCATGATTCGTTAGGCAGAACCTACGGTCTCGATCTGACCTACATGTTCTGATCAACGAGGTCTGCGGGATACGGCACCCTGCGTGTTGTTGTATTCCGCAATAAACCTCTTCGAGGAGGAATTATTTGTGGGTAAGAAAGTAAAAATTATCGTACCGATCCCCATGGACAGCGGAGGCGTGAAGAATCGTGCATCTCAGTTGTCTGGCGACATGGTTCAGCCTGGATTCGATGTTGAGTTCGTGGCGGTGACCTGGGGAGCCGCATTGGGTGATAGCTACTATGACACGATGCTCATGGACATGAGCGTCTTTGAAGCCGGGCTTAAAGCAGAGGAAGAGGGTTACCACGCAATCTGTATTGATACGGTGAGCGACTCAGGGCTTTACGCTCTGCGCTCGCGGCTATCAATCCCGGTAATCGGGCCCGGGCAAGCCGCTATGCACACAGCGTGTATGTTGGGCCATCGCTTCTAAGTCATCACAATGTGGGATGAATGGTTTCACCTGTACCGTAAAATTCTGACTGAATACAAACTGGAAGCTCGCTGTGCATCCTTAAGATCGATAGAGACTCGACCGGATCTTGAGGAGTTGCTGGAAGGCAAGGAAGAGGTCATTTTCAAGAAGCTGGAAGAGGAGAGCCTCAAAGCCATTCATGAAGATGGAGCCGATGTAATAGTCCTGGGCTCCACCACAATGCACCAGTCGCACAGCTATCTAAGTGAAGTGTTGCCTGTCCCGGTAATCAACCCGGGCCAGATAGCGTACAAGTTATGTGAGGTCTTTCTCCAGCTCGGATTGTCGCATAGCAAAACCGCATTCCCTTCGCCAGAGATGCCAAATGATGCCGGTATACTTTCGCGGGGTAACTGATCAAACAAACAGTCTGAACAGAGGGCAAACCCAATGGCACAAATACCTTATGAGTACTATGTGGATATAGTGACCAAACGCTATTTCCATGGAGTGGACAACTACAACCTGGAGCAGGTGCTGGATTGCTTCCACGACGATGCGACTCTCACTGAAGTAACCTCGATGACAGTTCACGAAGGGCGCGATGCAGGAATTCGAACGATGTTCGAAGGACTATTCGCCGCCCACGATAGAATATGGCACGGTAATTTTGTTCATACTGCTGATACGCAAACTCAAGCTATCTGCTCACAGTTCTCGGTGGAGGTCACCCCCAAGGGCGAACCACAATTTTTACGCTATGAGAACTGCAACCGTTTTTACCTACGGGATGGCAAATTCGACAAGGTATTTGTCTATATGAGCGGAGAGAACTTGCTGAAGTAGGCGCAATCGCGAACAATCAAAAAGGATACCACCATGCAATATCAATCATCTTTGAAGCGCGAGCAACTGATAGAGTTGGCGATTGAGCGCTATTTCGGCAATGTAGATCAGAAAAATATAGACGGCGTACTCGAGTGCTTTCACGACAATGCCATGCTGACAGTGCAAACAGCGTTCGCGACCCACGACGGGAAGGACAATATACGGCGCATGTTTACTGATTTCATAGCAGCCAATAAAACCATTATACATAGAGACTTTACCTGCACGGTAGACGAAAAAAATGGCCGGATTACCGCCAACTTCACGGCGGAGCTGGTAGACCATGAGGGCAATACAACGCTACTGAACAACACAAATTTCTGGCGTATTCGGGGCGATAAGTTTCAGGAAGTGTATGTCTATATGAGCGGCGAAAACCCGCTGATCTAGACACTGAGGGCATGGGAAGCTACACCGCCATTGCGCCCCTTGACAGCACCCACGCTCTTATTTCACGCTAAGCAAATGATTTACAGCAACAAAGAGCCACGTTATCTGCCGCACCTAAAGCATCCGGAAGTCCTGCTAATGGGACTAAACCCAATGCAGGCAGGCACCTGGATCGAAACAGACGATTCCCTCCCACTGTATATTCAACACAAACGCAGTATGCGGAAGCTGCATGGCGACCGGGTTTATCGTGCCGAACAGACTTCGCTACCAGCCCAGTTAGAGCTAAGTGCAAACCTGCGTGCGCAGCTGTTAGAAACCGAAGCTGACGTTTATTTTTCCCGTGGGGATAAGCTGTGCTGCTCAATGGTCGATGACTCTGGCACAGATGATGGCGCCGAAACACTTTGGGCTACCTCCCTATGGGTGGCAGACGACCTGGTGCTAATGGAAGAACGCAAGGGAAAATACTGCCTCACAGCAGCCAGCCTTTGCAGTCCTAGCCACTGGCACCTGGAAGAAAAGTTTGGCCGACCGATGCAGGAAATTCATGACCCTATTCCCGGATTTCACCGGGAGCTTACCCCGAGTATCGATCGTTTTTTCACGCACTTGAAGCAATCCCACCCCGTGGTACGGTTCAACTGGTCACTGCAAGCGGGGTATGAACTGGCGCAATTTCCCGATTGCGAACCTCCTGTCAACCTGGAGACTGAGCTCTATTATCGCTGCGAACGACAGTCCCTGACCCGTCTGCCGACAACCGGGGCTATAGCTTTTACGATTCGTGTTTACCTGCATCCTCTGGCGTTACTGACACAAATACCCGGCGCCATGGCGGCACTATTTAGCGCAATCGACAATACACCCGAGCCACTAGCGCGCTATAAGGGCTATGATTCGCTGGCGATACCATTGGAAAAGTACAGAGATTTGGAAAACCAGCTTCAGCCAGGCCGATAGATTCCGAACACACCGCTCATGGTAAGCAGAACCTCATCTCCACGACGGATAACCCCGCGAACATGTGCCGTGCGTTTACTCAGGCGATCGATAGCCGCATCCGCCACAATCCAGTCGCCCAGTTTGGCGCCGAGCAAAAAATTCGTGGTCATGCTGGTGGTAGTTACCGATGGGCGCGGCTGCTCACCCAGATAGGGCTGTGAGCTTAGGGCCACATCCGCCAAAGTCGACAACATGCCGCCATGGGCGATTCCCAGATAGTTCACGTGCTGCGTCTCGACCCGTTGGGCGATCAACCATTGCTCCCCCCTACGCTTGATGTAATAGGGACCATTTCTTTCCAGAAAAGCACCAGAGAACTCGGCAATTTTGAATCCATCGGGGATGTTATTCATTGATCTACAATTATCAGTTATGGAATAGGGAGGAGTATTGTGCCATGTGTGTTGTGGCGGCAACAAACAGAAAAAGCTACCCCCGGAGAAAGGCGCATCACGAAGCACCAAGAGGACAACACTATCGAAATATTTTGCGATTCTACCTGCTAGTGCCAAGCACACATTCAACAGGTAGACTTGCACGATGGACATCAACCTGGACTGGCAAATACTGCTGCTCGCGGCAACCACGCTGTCGTCACTGGCATTGATCGCAACAGTCCTCGGCGTGCCCTGGGTAATAGCTCGCCTACCTCACGATTATTTTTCCAGAGCACAGCGCTCCCCCTGGCATAAATCTGCCAAGGAATCTGTGTTTGCCAAATTTCTCGGTGTATTAAAGAACGTTTTCGGAGCGGTGCTGGTACTACTGGGACTGGTGATGTTAGTGACACCCGGGCAGGGCCTGCTCACGTTACTGACTGGCCTGTTACTAATGAACTTCCCCGGGAAATACCAGCTGGAAAGATGGTTGGTAATGCGTCCGGGAATCTTACGTGGGCTTAATTGGTTGCGTCGGAGGAAAAATCAGCCGCCCTTTGAGGCACCTATTACACCCGATTAATGCATCATGTACGCATTTGCCTTACCACTGTGCGAACAAAGAGTCTGACCCTGTGAAATTATTTTCTTACCCCGGATCGCAGTCCAATACCCCCAGGTCAAATAAATTCTGGATGTAATTCTTCGCCGTGCTCGGCGAAATATTGCTCTTCATGCCCACCGGCAACTTGTTTCTTCAATTTTTCCAATCGCAGTTCACTTGCAAGATGGCCTCCAAGGTAGGAAGGCGAATTGAAATAATTCAGGGCCGCGGCACCGTATAATCGTGCACGCGTTCCACAAGCACACGGCCCACATAGAAAACCCAAACCGCTACCAGCACATGCAGTACATCATTTTCACTGAACCAAACGCCCTGCTCCCACAAACGCTGGGTATAACCCCCGGACAGATAGGCGTAGTAAGCGGTATTGGCGACAAACAGCAGCGCCCAGTTGCCCAGCAGCACCAGATCCAACAACTGTCGGTACCTGGTGTAACGCCAAACGTTGATGAAAAAAACCATCAATATAGACGGTGTAATGAACAACACCAGCAATTCAAACGATAGTAAAAACCTGTCGGGCGTGTAAATACCCACTAGCGTTACCACAAAATGAAGAATGAAATTTATACCCGCATAGACGATCAGTACGCGCCTCAGGACGCCGGTAGTACAAGAGTGGGCGACGGCCACCAGCATGGCGTTGAAGCTGCCAACCTGTAGGATCATGTAGGCAATCTCCCACCCGTTTGTCCAAACGCATAATTCCCGACCTGCGCACTTCAGCTCGTAGCCGAAGGCCTGATAACTCGTGCCTGCAGAAATTGCGGCGACACCGCCCAACATCAGAGAGATACACCACCAAAGTTTACTCGCCTGCCCCTCTGCGGTGTTCCAAAAACGCAAACCAGCCCAAATCCACATCAGTCCCAACAGGTAAACCAGCAGGCTTGAAAAAGGCTGATTGAGTATCACGCCAGTGGACAGAATTTCCACGCAGGGCATGCCGTCACACCACTGCTCAGGGGTAATGTTTGGCTCCATCAACAAAGAATCGATTCGGCTGCAGCCCGACAGCAGTAAAATCAGCCCTGCACCAAAACAGCGTTTCATAAATTGGGCGCTGGCGGGATCAAGACAAAATTGCCCACGTGTTTCTTCAGAAGAAACTCCGCCTGAGCAGAAGCAATGTCGGCAAGGGGAAACGTTTTAGCCACCAGCGGGCGAATTTCGTCGGCCTCCACATAAGTAATCAAATTGGGAAAAACCGGTTCATCCCATGCCGTGCATCCGATTAACCGGAGATCTTTGAGATAGAAGCTGCGCATATCCAGTGTTACGAGGGGCCCGCCAATCGCACCGGACGAGAGATATTGGCCTCCGCGCCTCAGCACCAATAACAGGTCGCCAAAGCGATCGCCCGCCACATTATCAAACACGACATCCTGCGAGTTCTCCCCGAGCTGCGCAACGACGTCGGCGTTACGATCCAGCACCTGTTCAGCACCCAGATCAAGCACCTGGGCACTTTTGTGTGAGGCGGCAACAGCCACCACAATCGCCCCGCGGCGCTTACACAGCTGCACAACACCAGAGCCCACGCCGCCCGAGGCTCCGGTTACCAGGACTCGATCACCTTGGGCTACCCCGGCGCGGTGTACCATATTTTCAGCCGTGCCATAAGCGCAGGGCAATGTAGCGAGCTCAACGTCGCTCCAACTGCTGTGAACCGCAAAGGCCTCGCCGGCAGGTACGACCACATACTGGGCAAAGGCACCGTCGAAATCAGACGCCATCCAGACATTTTCCAGCGAATCGAATCCCTCACTGCGCATGCAGGCGCGCACCAACACCCTGGAACCGATTGTAGCCTCATCGCCACCGGCTCCTACGGCAACAATGCGACCACAGCAGTCTGTGCCCTGGATGAAGGGAAAAGGAGTGGCGTCATTCCAGCCACCATCGGATTTGTCGCTGGCCTGCCTGTTCTGCTCCTCTACCCCTTCGGCAGTACCCGAGGAAACTGAGGCAGAATACCAACCCACGCGCGTATTGATCTCGGTGTTGTTGATGCCGGCAGCCAGCACCTGTAACAACACCTCACCGACATCAGGCACAGGTATGGGAACCTGCCGGTACACCAGTTTGTCATAACCTCCGTTGCCGGTAGTCACAACTGCCCACATGGCTTGACCGGCATTTTCCAGATTGAATCTATCCTTTGGCATGGAGCCCTTCTCAGTAGTGAGAGTAGGCAACAAGATACCACCTTTGAGTTTCGGAGTGACCATTGGACCCAGCCCGAAGATTGGGCCAGTGGCTTGCCCGAGTTCTGTCTATTCTTGCCAAGGTTTTGTCGGCGACTTTTATTCCATGGCAGTAGACCAAGCGTCCTGCGTTTGATGCTGCTTGTTGACACCAGACACATAAATATAAATATGGATATAAATACACTGGAAATCTCACCAACGCACAATCAAATCACTCAAAATCCCTTTCGTCTCACACTTCTTGCCGCAGCACTGGCAAGCAAAACGGCATTCGGCCAACCAGGAGCCCTGGAAGAAGTCATCGTCACAGCCGAAAAACGCGCGACTACGGTTCAGGACACCCCGATCGCGGTAACCGCCTTTAGCGGTGAAGAACTCGACCGTGCCCTCATTAGCAAACCCCTGGATATGCAGTTCAGCGTGCCTAATATGTTGATGAGTAAGGGTAATTTCACCACCGCTAATATTTCCATTCGCGGTATCGGTAATCTCGCGGTGGGTGCAGCATCTGACAGCGGCACCGGCGTACACTTCAATGGCGTTTACCTCAACGGCGGCCGAATTTTCGAAACAGAATTTTATGACGCAGAGCGGGTAGAGGTTCTGCGCGGGCCACAAGGCACTCTCTACGGTCGCAATACCACTGCGGGTGTTGTCAACATGATTACACGTAAACAGGACGAGGAATTTGGTGGCAATATTAATGTCGAGGCAGGCAACTACAATCACGTTAAGGTAAAGGGTGCGATCTACTTCCCAATGGGCGATGATGTAGACGGGCGCGACATGTTTTCCGTGCGTTCAACCACCCGCTGGGCTACTGACACTGCAGACGCCACTCTGGCCATCAACTATTTCGAGGAAGACTCCGACCGGATGCGTGGCAGCAACCAGCAATGCTTGCGTGACCCCGCGGGTATCCTGGGGTGCCTGCCAACGGGGCCTGCCAATCAATCTTCCAACTCCGCCGCGACAATAAGTGGGTTCCTCATTAATACTTTCGTAGCCCATTGCTGGCCTCGACTTCCCTGAGGATGATTACCAGAATTCTCCCAAGTCAAGCGATCCACGTAAGCAGTATTTAGACTTCACCCACATATATGAGGTCGAAGATACAATGGTCTCATTTGAGGCGAATTGGGATGTTGGCGACATGACACTGGGCCTGCGTTACACGGACGAGGAAAAAAGCGCCAGTCAACGTACTATTTATCTGAACTTTGTGGATGATCCCGCAGCAGAGGGTGGAGGGTGGATATCAACCAACTCGGCACTACTGAAAACATTATCTCAACACCGAACGCAAACGTTTACGCAGGCCCTGGCTGCCCCGGCGGCACAGCAACTTGCGACGGTATTCCTGCGCAGCTTGATGGCAACGAGCTTCCGAATTCACCTGAGTTTTCGATCAACCTGGGAATCGGCTACAGCTGGCAACTCAGCGGCGGTATGGAGGTTGTTGCCGCCACTAATTACTACTGGCAGGAGGAGTTCTACTCCAGGGTTTTTAATGCCCCAAACGATAAAGTGGACAGCTGGGAGGTATGGAATGCAACACTTACACTGTACAGCGCAAACCAGGACTGGTTTGCAGAGCTATGGGGTCGTAACCTTGCTGACGATGACAACATAACCGGGCAATATCTGGGTGACCAGAACGTAGGTTTGGCAACCAATCAGTTCCTGCTAGAACCAAGAACTTACGGTGTAAGCCTGGGCTACAATTTCTAATAGTCGCTTTTCTCCACCAGCCCTAAACAGGGCTGGTGGAGTTCTCTCTTCAGGCAATCAACCCCTGAACCTGCGCCGCTTCATTCCTCACCAGTTCAGGTGACCCCAGTAACTGCCGATTAGCACCAATCCGTTTGAACCAGTAATGCAATCCCACCAGGTCGGTGAAGCCCATGCCTCCGTGCACTTCCGTTGCGGTTTTGGAGACAGCCTTCCCCACCTCAGACAAGTGCGCTTTGGTATGACAGGCAACCAGCCGGGCCTCCTCGGGAACATCGTCCATTGCATGGCCTGCGTACCAGATCATGGAACGACAGGGTTCTAGATCGGACGCCATATCGGCACACATGTGTTTCACTGCCTGGAACGAGCCAATCACACGGTTGAATTGTTTTCTCTCTTTAGCATAAGCCACCGACTGGTCCAACATGTACTGGGCGGCACCGAGTGTATCGGCCGATTGCATGACACGACCCATATCAAGGGTGCGGTTATAAATTTCGGGGGTATCCGATATTAATTCTGCAGAAATGCCTTTGAATACCAGCTCGCAGGTAGAACGGGTCTTGTCTACTGTTGTCAGTGGTGTTCGCTGCACCGCGCCGGCATCCACCAAAAAGATTTTTCTATCGGGCGTTGCGATCAGGTAACTGTCAGCATCTGCATCGAGAACAAAGATACATTTCCCGGTAATCTTCCCATCATCAACACTGACACCAGCATCATTTCTTGCGCCAATGGCTTCACCAAATGCAATACCAACGCGGTGCTCTCCAGCGGCGATCGAAGCCAGAATATCTTCTTTGCCTGCCGCTAAAAGCGGAATAGGTGCCATGGTAGCGCTGGTAATAAAAGGCCCCGGGCTTACATGATAACCGAGGCACTCTGCGATTACCGCCGCATCAAGAGCGCCAAGACCCACACCACCCAGCGCTTCGGGTACCATCAAACCGGGTATGCCCAGTTCCGTTAACCCCTGCCAGATTGCCGCATCACCTGTTGCTCCCGATGCAAAATCCCGTACGCTCGACAAGGGAGCCTGATCCGTTAAGAATCGATTGACCGTGCTTTGCAAAAAAGCCTGTTCCTCAGATAATCCAAATTCCATAACAACCGCTCCTATTTCGCTGCAACTTTGGGTTCCTTGGGCATGCCAAGACCCCGCTCGCTGATAATATTTTTCTGTATCTGAGAGGTACCGCCGCCAATGATCAGACCCAGATAAAACATATATTGGAATTGCCATGAGCCGTGTCCGCGGGTGTAGGGGTTGTCTTCATAAGACAGCCCTATTTCACCCATTACATCTATGGCAAAGCCTTCGATTTCGTGGCGCAATTCTGTGCCCATCAGCTTCACAATCATGCCGGCCAGCATGGCATCTTTGGTTTTGTTTATGCGTGCCGACAGCAATCTCATATCGTTGTAACTCATAGCCATCACGCGCCCCTGCAACTTCATCAGACGGTCGCGGTAAGCAGGGTTATCGATAAGCTTCTCGCCACCTACCGTTTCTGATTGCATCAAACTGATAACACCATCAAGCCTGTTTTTCGCCGCCTCCGGCGGAGCCAGTGAGCCGCGCTCGTGGCCCAGGATTGCGTTTGCCACCTGCCACCCCTGGCCGCGATTACCCACTATCTGGTCTTTGGGTACCCGAACATCGGTGAAAAACACCTCGTTGAAATTGGCATTCAGTGTCATGTCTACCAGTGGGCGAATTTCAATGCCCGGTGTGTCCATTTTAAACAGTAGAAATGAAATTCCCTGGTGTTTGGGTGCATCGGGCTCAGTTCGCACCAGACAGAAAATCCAGTCGGCGAGATGGGCAGTGCTGGTCCAGATTTTCTGGCCGTTGATCACCCATTCATCGCCGTCAAGCTCGGCCTTTGTGGCCAAACTCGCCAAGTCACTACCCGCACCCGGCTCCGAATACCCCTGGCACCAGACTATCTCTCCTGCAATGGTGGGCTTGATGAACTGCTGTTTTTGCGCCTCGGTCCCCATTTCCAGAAGCACCGGGGTCAGCATTGAAATCCCCTGCCCACCTAATCCGGTGTTCATATGGGCGGCGCCAAATTCTTCCGCAATAATTCTGGACTTGATGATGTCGGGCTCCGCGCCATAACCCCCGTACTGCTCGGGTATTGTGCGAGAGTGGTAGCCGTTCTTGAGCAGGAGCTTCTGCCACTCCAACGCCTCTTTGCTAAAAGGCGTTCTGGAAGTCGGCTGACTCTCTTTGTTTTGCTTTACAAACTGGCGAACATCTTCACGATAAGTGGTGTATTCACTACCAAAGGAAAGGTCCATATTGAGTACCAGGTAATAAGGTAATTTGGGATGACTACGCTAACACAGTCTCATCTCGAACCAGCAGCCCAATCGAGCGGTAATGGAAATATTGTCCTATTTGTATATAGACGTCGTACGGGTCCTGAGTACACTATTTGTGAAGCACTCCCATAAGGACAGTTCGTTGACCGATCATCAGTTCAAATCAAAACACTTCCTCCTACTAAATCTCGGGCATGCTCTTAATCACTATTTGATTCTCGTTTTCCCCACCGTTGCCTTGTTTCTGGTTGATGTCTGGGGGATGTCCTATTCAGATCTTTTAAAACTCGGAAGTGTAGGCGTACTGGCGTATGGCGCCGGGGCTCTGCCTGCCGGCTGGCTCGCCGACCGCTATGGCCGCAGCAAACTGATGACTGTGTTCTTTGTCGGCATTGGTGCATCCTCAGTCTTGGCCGGCCAGGCCGATACCCCTGTGCAATTGATGGTGGCCGTCAGTTTGTTAGGCCTGTTTGCCTCCATCTACCATCCAGTGGGTATAGCGATGGTATATGAAGCCTCCTCCCGACCAGGGAGACTATTGGCCATTAACGGTGTCGCGGGAAATCTTGGGCTGGCCGCCGCCGCCGGCATGACAACCGTGCTTGCACAGCACTGGGGGTGGGGCTCAGCCTTTGTTGTGCCGGGTATAGTGTCGATCGTGCTGGGCATTACCTATATGCGTATACACAAAAATGCCGAGACGGTATACAGCGCACCGACTTCCACGACGAACTTGCAACGGTCTGTTAACAATATGCCTCGGATATTTTTCTGTATTGCCATCGTCGCCGTCTGTGGTGGCCTGGTCTTCAACAGCCTCACAACCGCTCTGCCAAAAATCCTTGCCGAACAGAATGGAGGACAGTTGCTATCATTAACCGCCGTAGGAGGAATAGCGACCGCAATACTTGTTTTCGCGTCCTGCGCTCAACTCATTGTTGGAGAGCTCCTGGACAGGTATACACCAGAGGTCTTACTCACTGCCATGGTGTCACTGCAGATTTTAGCGCTGCTCGCAGCCATCCTTTTTGCCTCGCCAATTATTCCCCTAGCCGCAGCACTGTTTCTAACCTTTGGTCAAATTCCAATCAATGATCTGATGATAGGGAAAAACTCGAGCAACGAATGGCGCTCCAGATTCTACGCAATGAAATACTCCCTGGGCCTGGGAGTGGCATCCATCGCATATTGGCTAATCGCAGTGACTCATGATATTGGCAATGGTTTCGGCCCGATGTATAGCGTGCTGGTCTTGTCGATGACCTTTGCGCTATTGGCAGCTTTTGCTCTGATAGCTCTCAACCGCGACCCTGAAAAATCAACTGCATGACTTTGATCGCGAGTGACAATTAAATACAACTTAACTCCATCCTTAAGTACACTGACCTCCGAAATACATTGGAGGGGCAAAATGAGCAGTGGATTTATTGGGGAAGTTCGCATCGAAGGCACCGTGGCACCTGGATTTGAGTCGGTCAAACTGCTCTACGAACACAATATGCGAACACTGGCAGAAAAAAATACCCAGCTGTGTGTTTACTACAAAAATGAAAAAGTAGTCGATCTCTGGGCCTCGGCGTCGGGAGACACAGAATTTTCGCCAGATTCCCTGATCAATGTTTTTAGTAGTGGCAAAAGCCTTGCTGCGATCGCGATGGCGTGGCTTGTGGGAGAAGGTCTACTGAATTACCAGGCGAAAATTACTGATTATTGGCCGGAGTTTGCCGCTAATGGTAAGGGAGAACTGACTGTGGCGGAGCTAATGCGCCACGAAGCGGGTCTTGCCGCGTTTGATACCAGCATTGAACCAGCCGACCTGCTCAGGCAAAACATCAAGCAAAACGCAGTGGGCAAGACCATAGAAAACCAAAGCCAAAAATTCCGTGAAGGAGCAGGGAACGAGCGTGAATATCACGCCATTACCCGAGGCTGGATCGCGAACGAGATATTTCGTCGCGTAGACCCTGCCGGCCGCACTATTGGTGAGTTTTTGTCTGAAAACATCAGTACACCACTTCAATTGGATGCCGTTATTGGAGTTCCCGAAAAAGATTTGGCAAGAGTTTCAAAAGTATCGCCGCTTAGCTTGCGCTTCCAGTTTTTCGAAAGCTTAAAACCAAAATTTCTAAAAAGAAGAATAGAGCATAATATTTTTCAAATTCTTGCGAGAGTTATCCGCCTAATACCGGCAATGCGGAAATCCACCACCCGGGGTGCACCCCCTCCCTTTAGCGGCATGAAAGGAATTGGTTTTTTCAATGAGCCGGCCGTAGCCATGGGAGAAACTCCCTCGGCAAACGCAAACTGCTCCGCCAGAGGTTTAGCAAAGATCGCCGCCATGATGTCTTCCGGGGGAAACTGGAACGGCAATACATACTTGAACAAGACGGCATGGAAAGCGCTGCATGACCAACCGAAAGATGCCGATATGATGTTAAGCTCCACAACATTCACACAAGGTGGAGTGGCCTTATTCCAGGAGTGCTCCCCGAACAGCTCTGCGATTGAAAAGGCGTTCAATCAAGGCCGGGAAGGTTATTACGGTTGGATGGGATTTGGTGGATCAATTTTTCAGTGGCACCCGGGACACGAGATTGGGTTTGGTTACGTACCAACTTCACTGAATGTACTGGACATACTGAACGAGAGAGGAAAGGTCTATCAGGCAGAGGTAGTAAAATGTGTCACATCAATCACAGGGCAGTCTTTATAATGTCACAGCTGGAAAAATTGGCATGAGGTATTTCACTCCCCTGCTGCCCTTCCTCTTCGGTTGGATAATATTACTGACAACCGCAGAGCTTTCGGGACTGGGCCTTATCAATGGCATCGCACAGCTAACTCTGTTTTCCCTGGTGGTTTGTTTGCCAATCTGGAAAACGGGAAGAATGTGTTATGTGGATATCGGCTGGCCCTGGGGCCTGGTCGTTATAGGCACACTCACGTACCTGTTAAGTGACGGCTATGGGCCGCGAGTTCTACTGGTTAGCGCCGTGTATATTTTTGTTGGCCTGCGCATGGGCATGGGCGCACTAAAAATGTGGCAACAGGGGCTTCTCAAGAGGGAGTTTCCAAGATATCAGTATCAGCGTTTACGCTGGGAAAAAGCAGGCAAAACCAAGGTGCCACTGGCCCTGCAAGTAGACGCGCTGATGCAGGGCCTGGCCAACGCCTCCTTCCTGGCCTTTCCCGCTTTCCTGATTGCCTCAAACCCCGACACTTCAATCTCTATATTTGAAATCATCGGCATGGCGATCTGGGCGTCGGCATTTATTATGGAGTCGCTGGCCGACCTGCAAAAATTATCCTTTTTACGTGAGATGAAGCGCGCAGGAAAGAAAAACAGGGTCTGTGATGTGGGCCTCTGGCGCTATTGCCGCCACCCAAACTATTTTGCCGAATGGATGGTGTGGAACGCCCTGGTAATCGCATCGCTGCCGTCCTGGCTGGCGCTGTACTCTCAGGAAAACATCGTATCCTGGACACTACTGGGCCTGGGCTTGTTGTTCGTCTCAAGACTAATGTATAGCACTTTGGTATATGCCACGGGCGCTGTTCCTTCCGAATATTTCTCGGCTCAGAAAAGGCCCGGGTATAATGACTACCAGCAACGTACCAACAGATTTTTCCCGGGCCCTTCCCGCCCATAAAAAAATGCTGCGCGGCCCATTAGGCCGCTAACTCTTCCTCGGGACCAAAAAATTCATAGTGTATTTGTCCGGCCGGAACGCCCAGTTCTGTGGCTATCTTGAAAACCGCACCCATAAATGGCTTGGGCCCCAGGAAGTAGAACTCCACGTCACGATCCTCGGGCAAATGCCCTGCAATAAGCTCCGTTGTGACAAATCCCACAGCGTCGGGCTTACAATCAACACAGGGGTCACTGTAAACGTACACGGGCGAGACATTACTGTTGGCTGCCGCCAATTGGTCCACGTGATCTTTAAAAGCGTGGGTCTTGCTGTCAATGGCTGCGTGGATAAAACGAATGTCGCGATTCGACCCCGCTTCAACATTGAGCATGCTGATTGCAGGTGTAATGCCCACTCCGCCTGTGAGCAAAATCAACGGCTTATCATTGCGGCGCAATACAAAATTTCCGCAGGGAGGCAACAGCCTGACTTCATCGCCAACAACCAGCTCGTCGTGTAGAAAATTGGACACCGCCCCTTGTGACTCACGCTTAACACTAATACGCAGATAGTCTTTCTCCGGAGCATCAGACAGGCTGTAATTACGGCGTACACTTTCACCATTAACATCCAGCACTACCGTAACAAACTGCCCAGCTTCAAACTCCGGTACAGCACCACCATCGGCGGGCTCAAGGTAAAAAGAGGTAATCACAGAGCTCTCATCCACTCGCTTTAACAACTTGAAAGAGCGCTCGCCTCGCCATCCTCCCACTCGCTGCTCAGTGGCTGCATAAACCGACTCTTCCGCCTCAATCAATATTCCGGCCAACTGGTTGTAAGCTTTGCCCCAGGCTTCAATAATCTCCGGGGTTGCAGCTTCGCCTAACACTTCCGCAATGGCCTGCAGCAAACAACTACCCACGATGTCGTACTGGCCCGGCTGAATACCCAATGAACAGTGTTTCTGAACTATCTTGCCAACCGCGTCGCTGAGATTGCCCAGTTCGTCAATGTTACTGGCGTAGGCCACCACTGCGTTGGCCAACGCCTTCGGCTGGGTTCCTTTTCCCTGGTTCGTCTGATTGAAGTAGGGAATCACCTCCGGGTACTGAGCAAACATTAACGGATAAAAACACGCAGTGATCTCATCGGCGTGGGCCGCTACTGCCGGTACGGTGGCTTTAATAATTTCAATTGTCGACTGGTCCAACATGCTGCTTTCCTTAAAGGTAATTAATAGGTCGTATCGCTTTTGTTTAATACCTTTACAGGAATCGTGCCAACTCCTATCCTTTTGAATTTAATAGACTTTATAATAATAGGGGTCATTATGACCACACCAAAGTATATGTCATTACGACCTTTATTAGGTTATTATGACCCACATGGATATTCTACCCTTTATCGATATCGTCGAAGATCTGAATCGCGACCTCAGCGCCAAAGAGCGCTATCAGCGTATGATTAATGCCATTCAACGCTCCTATCAGGAACAAGGCTACCCTTGCGATGCCATTGCTCTGTTAAAACTCGAGGGAGACAATCTCCGACCCGTTGCTGTATCCGGGCTTAAACAGCAAGCGCTGGCCCGGCGCTTCAATGTGCAGCAACACCCGCGACTGGCCGCCATATTGCAAAATCGGCAGACCACCCGATTTGAAGCTGACTCCCCTCTTCCGGACCCTTACGATGGACTGGTAGAACTGGAGCATGCGCAATTACAAGTGCACGACTGCATGGGCAGCACTATCTATATCGACGACAAGCCCTGGGGTGTTCTTACTATGGACGCCATGATCGCCGGCAGCTTTGAAAATATAAACCCGCTGGAAACCCGCGCTATTATTGCCGCCGTCACAGCAGCAATAAAAACCAGCCAACATATTGAAGCACTGGAAGTACGAGCAGAGCACAACCACGAAATAGCGCAAAGGCTGATGAACACCGATTTTACGCCTGAGATTATTGGCCGCAGCCCCGCCATCAAGGCGATGCAAACAGAAATCAATACCGTGGCACCAACAGACTTATCAGTGTTGATTACAGGCGAAACCGGAGTCGGCAAGGAACTGGTAGCCCGCAGTATTCACCGACAATCACAGCGCGCCGATCAGGCGCTGGTGCAAATCAACTGTGCTGCACTGCCGGAAAACATTGTCGAAAGTGAATTGTTCGGCCATTTACGCGGTGCCTTTTCCGGCGCCACCAGCGACCGCACAGGTCGCTTCGAACTCGCGGACGGTGGCAGCCTGTTTCTCGACGAAGTCGGCGAACTCCCGCTCGCTGCACAGGCCAAATTACTGCGCGCCCTGCAAAATGGAGAAATACAGCGTGTAGGCAGCGACTCACCCATTTCCGTGGATGTGCGGATCATTGCAGCCACCAATCGCGACCTCCAGAACGAAGTGAAAGAAGGACGTTTCCGGGCGGACCTATACCACCGACTGAGCGTCTACCCGCTGCCGGTACCTCCCCTACGCGAGAGGGCGAATGACAGTGAATTACTGGCAGGGTTTTTCCTGGAAAAAAACCAGCAGCACTTAAAGGTGGAGCGCCTTCGCCTCAGCGCCGATGCCAGCAGGGCGCTAATGCGCTACGACTGGCCGGGCAATGTGCGGGAATTGGAACACCTGCTCAGCAGAGCATCCCTGAAAGCAATTCGCGAGCAGGGCCGAGAAAGTAAAATTATCAGTATTGGCTGTGAGCATATGGATATCGAGGAGACCAGCAGCCTCGACAAGCCTACACTCATGCCCACCAAACAAAAGGCCAGACTAGAAACCGGGGGAAACTTTCGCGACAGCGTTGATCAATTTCAACGACAACTCATTGAAGATCAATTGCAACGCCACGACGGAAAACTCGCCGCGGTCGCGCGGGACCTGCAACTCGACCGGAGCAATCTGGCACGCACGATGAAGCGGCTCGGCCTTTAACGCATACACAACAGCCCGCATGAGCCTGATTTTTCTACATTTTTGAGACTAAAATTTGGATCAATTACAGTACGCGCTATGACCACACCGTTTCATCGAGACCCTACTACACTTGACATGGGCGCTCACCGGTGAGATATACGTTGGACATTGAATAATAACCGGACACTCACTAATGAGCGCACTAGAACTGCCGAATAGACCTCGCGTACTTCCAGGTTGTGAAATGCAAGGTTATGAAACCTTGTCCGATGAGATATCAGGCTGGATAGCTCCGGAAGAGATTCGCGGGGAGATACCAGCGGATATCAAGGGCACTTTATTTCTTACCTGTGTTGGCCGCAACAAAATTGGCGACCAACAATTTGGCCACTGGTTTGACGGCGACGGTATGATCAATGCCGTTACCATCCGGGACGGACGTGCACATTATAAAAATCGTTATGTTCGCACACCAAAGTATGTCAACGAAACCGCTGCCCAAAAGATTCTCTATCGCGGGGTAGGAACACAAATTCCCGGCGGAATGCTCAAAAATATGTTCCGCACACCCGGCAACGCCGCCAACACCAATGTCATTTTGCACGGCGGAAAACTTCTGGCGCTATGGGAAGGGGGTAAGCCCTGGGAACTTGACCCTGCTACGCTTGAAAGCATAGGCGAATACCGATTCGAAGGCGACCTCAAGTCCTCGCAACCCTTTAGCGCTCATCCCCGCAACAATCCAGAAACCGGAGACCTGTATAATTTTGGCGTGTTTGGCATCCCTAAACCAAAATTGCATTTTTATCGAGTAAACCCCGCGGGTGAAATGGTTTCCAACCGATCCCACTACGTGGGCGATTACGCCATGTGCCATGATTTCGCCATAACCGAAAAACACGCCGTTTTCATTTTGTGCCCTGCGTTCATGCGAACGCCCTTCAAATTCCTGTTTGGCAGAAGTAGTATTTTTGAATCAATTGAGTTTGATAAATCCAAAAAAACGAAAATTGTTGTATTGAATCTGGAAACCTCCGACATAGCTGGGGAATACGAATTCGACAGCTTCTTCGGCTTCCATTTGGGTAACGCCCGTGAGCAGCACGGCAAAATATCTATCGATGTTCTGTGCGTGGAAGACATGGATGTCATGGGGGGATTGTCAGATGTATTTCTGGAGCGAGGCGATGACTACGATTTTCTTGCCAACGGCGCGGTACTAACGCGTTTTACTCTGGACCCTGCGACAGGCAACGCCTCACGGGAGCCGATTGCCGGGTCCATCGCGGGCGAGTTCCCCATCTGGAACCCCGGCTACACCGGTAGAGAAAATCGTTATACATGGTTGGGCACCATACTTGAAAATGGTACGCCCTATGGCTTTAACGCTTACCAAAAAATCGATCACCAGACCGGCGAAGTTTTGGTACACGATTTTGGTGAAGGTCGATTTACCTCAGAAGCCAATTTCATCCCCTCCCCACAGGGCAACGCCGAGGATGCCGGTTATCTTATTTCTATTGTGTACAATCACGCGCGGCGCAAGAGCGAAGTTGTAATCCTGGACGCCAAGGATATGGAAAAGGAATTAGCAGTTATACCTCTCGCCCATCATGTACCCTTCGGTTTTCACGGCAATTTTTATCAGACGACATTTTGCTAAATTTGTGCGCAAGAACCCTGCTGTATATGGTCACTATATACAGCTTAATTGGCTCTCTTACAGCGCATGCAGACTGTAATATTGAAAATATTACATCGCCCGACCAATGTAATATGCACTACGAACAACTCAGCTTCGAAATTCAAGCAACGACCGGAAGCTCCATCAACCAGCTCAGGGTGCAACCAGCGGGACTGGAATTAGACAACCGGGAACTGTCAGCGGAAATCGACGGCACAGCCTATGGCGCCCAAATTGCAGATCTTGACGGTAATGGCTGGCCAGAGATTTATGTCTTTATCACTTCTGCAGGAAGTGGTGGTTATGGCTCCTTAATCGCATACGGCGTAAACAATGGGAAATCTGTATCGCCTATTTACCTGCCGCCAATGGACGACACCCCGGAAGCATTGGAAGGCTACATGGGCCACGACAAATTTTCCGTGTTGAATAACTGCCTGATCAGGCGTTTCCCTGTTTATACTCAGACGGACACCAATGCAGCACCTAGCGGCGGAACACGCCAGTTGCAGTACCGCCTGATTCCCGGTGAAGCTGGGTGGCTTCTACAGATGGACTGTATCGTGGAAAACTGAGCGGTGAATTATTCGGCAACAGCAGACACAATCGCTCGCATAAACTCAATAGTCTCAGCATTATTGAGACTGAAATTTGGATCAACTGCAGTACGCGCAATGACGACACCATTTTTTTCATCTACCCAGATATTTTGCCCCCACACGCCCGACGTGAAATACTCTCGGTCGTAATTTTCAGGTACCCACCATTGATACTGATATCCTCGTTCAGGTCTTACGGCTCCGGGCTGCAGATGCGGAGCGTCGGGTACTGTCGCCTCGTTAATCCACTCCTGTGACAACAATCGCTGCCCGTTCCACAAACCGCCTAAACGATAGAGCTCACCCAAACGCGCAAAATCACGCAAGGTCGCATTGAGACAGCAAAAAGTGACAGGAAAAGCTTCATCACTACCGTCCACCAACCAACTTGCATCAGACTCCATTCCCAGCGGTTGCCACAGACGCTCCTGGATAAGCTGAACAAAGGGCTTGTGCATTGCAGCTTCCACCAGCCAACCCAATATCTGAGTATCGCTAGAGCGATATTCCCAGCGCACACCCGGGTTCTCTTTTTTGCCATAGCCGCCTACCAGGCGATTAATTGGCTGGTCAAACATCCACGCGCCAAACGTAACTTTCTGCACGTCTGACATTGCCCATGCGGTATTGCTGCCAGGCTTGCCATAGCTTTCGTAAAATGTAACTCCCGATGACATTTGCAGTAGATTTTTTATGCTCGCGGCACCATAGGCGGTGGATGCAAGCTCGGGAATATATTTGTCGATACGGTCGTCAACGCTGGCAATCGTGCCCTCGTCGATGGCCATACCCACCAGTGTAGACACAAAACTCTTGGCGACAGACCAGCTCGTGTGCACACTGGCTGCCGTTTCATCGAGGCGATACTGTTCGTGCACAATATTGCCGTCTTTTATCACCAGCAAACCTGTGGTGAATGTACGCTCTATAAAAGCGGCAATAGTGCGCTGCTCATTGTCATACACATAGGAGACATCTAAAGGCGAGCTGACACCGGGCCAGACATGTGGCGTCTCACTTTTTCGGATGGACTGCGACGGATATAGCTTATCCATATTGCGAAAGTGATGGACACGCTCCTCGGCAAGAAACGTGCGATTCATTTCCGACGGGGGGAATTCAGACCAGGGTTGAAAGTACGCCAGGGCTGCGCCCGATACGGCAATGGCCAAAACCCAGCTAATACCGATAAACAATTTTTTCATGTCGTATTCCTGTATTACGAGACGTTATGAGACCGCTATTTAGTGACCATAGCTTTAAACGCGGAGCATTGAAATAGACCACGAAGGATTCACACGATAGGCTACTGGAAAAATCGGCGAGTGCTTTCGGAGATAAACCAAGGTATGCGATCTACTTATTAGACTCAATCAGATATTTTTCAGTTATTATGGTCAACATAGAAACCCAACAATAGGAACTTGGATGTATGCCCGATAAAAATTTGAAACGGGTCCTGGTGGCAGGCGCGACTGGTTATCTGGGAAAATACGCCGTGCTAGCCTTTAAAGAGCAGGGTTACTATGTGCGAGCACTCACCCGCAGCAAACAGCGCCTTTTTGAGCCGGGCCCGTTTACAGCACCAGCACTGACATCGAGTGATGTTGACGACATTTTTGTGGGAGAGATTACCAAACCCGAAACCTTATCCGGCATGCTAGACGATATAGACCTGGTATTCTCGTGTGTGGGTATTTCACGACAACGCGATGGCCTCACCTTTGAACAAGTGGACTACCAGTGCAATAAAAATTTGATAGATCTGTGTGAATCGGCGAATGTAAAACGCTTCGTCTATGTGTCGATGCAAGGCGCGGAAAACATCATGCAACTTGCCATCACCCAAACGCATGAAAAAGTGGTTTCTGCACTAAAAGACGCTTCGATGGAATACCGAATCGTACGTCCCTGTGGTTATTTTTCCGACATGGGTGCTATTCACAGTATGGCAAAAAGCGGCCGCGTTTATCTGGTTGGCGACGGCAGTAACAAAATGAGCCCCATTCACGGCCGTGACCTGGCGCGTGTTTGTGTTGCAACAGCCGAAGGCGATGAGCTGGAAGTTGAGGCGGGCGGGCCGGATACCATGACGCAACGAGAGGCTGCCGAGCTTGCTTTTGACGTGGTGGGCAAGCCTGCGAAAATAACGGTCATTCCCATGTGGCTGGCAAGAGGCCTGGTTAAATTTATCTCGCTGCTTTCAAAACAGTTTGGGGATTTGGCTGAGTTTATCGTGACCGCCGGGGAAATTGACGGTGTTGGCCCTGCCAGAGGGCACATCACCCTTCGCAGTTATTTTGAAGCCTTACATGATGGCAAGGCCGATGTTGAAGAATAACTCTCCATTAACTTACCCAGTGTTTACCACTGTGAATAGCGCAGCAAACCAATCGCCTTCCTGCTAAGCTGGCCACACACAATCGTTTTTCGAAAACCCCTGGAGCACCCAAAATGACAAATTCTTTGCCGGCTTTAAAGGCGTCGGCCATTGCCCTGCTGTTACTTTTAGCCAGCGCGTGCAACACCAACTCCAGTATCACCCATTCATACGTAGATCCCGTGCTTAAAAAGCTGGACCTGGACGGCATTCTGGTGATTGCCGTTTCACAAAAGCAAGATGCACGTGAAGATTTTGAGCAGGCCTTTGCCGACGCCTTGAGCCGTCGTGGTGTCCGGGCCGTCGCAGGCCACACGCTTCTCTCGGCAAGCAAACCGTCTTCGGAAGAGGTGATTGCAGCAGCAAAGGAGGCTAATCTCGATACAATTTTGGTAACCCGCTACCTCGGTAAAATGACAGACGAGGTCTACCATCCGGGCACAATATATTACGACGTTGCACCAGCCTACGGTGCGGGATATCACGGACGTTTTGGCGGTTACTACGGGCGAGCTTACGAGGTTGCCTATGAGCAACCCGTATGGACAAGCAATGTCACCCACACGCTTGTATCCGACCTTTATGTAACCGATACCAAGGACCACATGTGGCAAGCAGTATCAGATACTATTCAGGCCAGCGGTAACAAAAAATTGCGCAATGATGCAATCGATGGGCTTGTAGGCAACCTGAAAGATCAGGGCATGCTGGATTAACTGCATTTAATCAAGGTGGCGCGTTGCACGCACTAACATACTTCCTGCTTACCGAAAGTGCCTGGTTAGCCAGCCTATAAGATGTTTGTTAAAAATCTCGGGCTGCTCCTGCTGCATCCAGTGACCCGAGTTCTCCACCAAATGCATTTCGAGCTTACTGCATCGATCCGGCATATCAGCCGCGAATTCCGGTCGCAATGCCGGATCGCGGTCCGCCATTAGCATTAAGCATGGTATATCCAGCGGATCTACTCCCACCCCAGGATGCGCGAGCGCATTGTTGTCGATATTGCGATACCAATTGATGCCCCCGCGATATCCGGTTCGTGTAAATGCATCAACATAGTGTTTAAACGCCTCAGCACTGAGTAACGGCTCGCCCAAATCGGCAGCATTCTCAATATCCAAAAAAGGGTTCATATTCAGCTTGCCATCAACAAAAGCATTGGCGTACACCTCTTCAAGCGGCGCGCCGGTACGCATGATTTTTGATACGTTAGTTGCTACGTGCTGATCCATCACTGATTCGGCCACGTCGGGCAACTGAAACCACGAGACGTACTGGCGCTCTATATCGCCGTTTACCAACTCCGTATGCAAAGCCACACTTGGAAACGGCATATAGGGCGTGCATCCTGCTGCAACACCTGCAACGCGGGTGGGGTGCAATACCGGCATCCCCCAAGTCACAAATCCGCCCCAGTCGTGACCGACAAAAACGGCTTGCTCAATTTCCAGTGCATCCAGCAAAGCCACCAGATCACCTGTGAGCTCAGCCAATGTGTAAGCGTCAACGGCGTGGGGGCAGGAACTGCCGCCATAACCGCGCATGTCAGGTGCTATGGCGTGATAACCCTGCGCCGCCACCGCCTCAAGTTGCTTATGCCAACCCAGCGCAACATCCGGAAAACCATGACAAAATACGACGGCGGGGCCAGACCCCGCCTGATAGGTTGCCAGGTGAAAATCGCTATCTCCAGCTCGACCAGGGAGAAGTATATTCTCCAGAGTAATCATTTTGCCCCCTGGGCGACCGGCGCGTGTTGCGGGCCACGTATTAGCTTGCCCGGAAGGCATCCGGTCGCTGTGCCATTTCGATAAATTACTTCGCCACTACAAATTGTAGTGTGATACCCCGTGATTTTCTGCACATACCGTTTGCCTTTGGCAGGTAGGTCGTACACCAGCTTGGGGGCATGAATATGCAAGTTTTCGTGGTCGATTACGTTAATGTCTGCCTTCATACCCGGCGCAATGACCCCGCGATCAAACAGGCCATAACATTGCGCAGTGCGTCTGGTTTGATTCTCCACCAGCTCTTCAATGGGTATGCGCTCTCCCCTGGTACGGTCCCGCGCCCAGTGCGTCAGTAAAAAAGTCGGAATGCTCGCATCACTCACCAGCCCGCAATGCGCGCCACCGTCGGCCAGCCCATAAATAGTATCCGGGTGGCGCATCATCTCTAATGTCGCATCGAGATTGCCATCGACATAACCCAGCATCGGCAGGAAAATGAGCCCATTACCCCCCTGTGAAACCATGATGTCATAGGCGATTTCCTGGGCAGAGCGTCCATTTCTCGCCGCCATTGCTGCGATGCTCTGGGTTGGACACGGCTCGTAGTCCGGCTCCTCACCCAGAATAAACATCTGTTCGAATCCATGCGTGATCATTGCAACGACACCATCAAACTGACTGTAGTCGGGAGGCTCTGACAAAATCGATGCGCGCACCTCGGGTGTTGCCAGCGCTGCGCTGCGCTCATCCACAGACAGCTCCATCAAGGGCCAGAAGTTGGGATGTAATATAAATGGGTGCACACTGCTTTCGAATCCCAGCAACAATCCGACCGGGCGGCAGGATATCTGCGGCGTTAACAACCCCCCCTCTGAAGCCTCCAGCTCTGCGGCACGCAACAAGCGGCGCCACTGTTGCTGGTCACCGGCACTTTGTACGACGCTGAACAATACCCTGCGCCCGGTTTCGCGGGTAAGGCGTTTCATCCAACCCAGCTCTTCTTCCTCGGGCACATAGTCGCCGGCTACCTGGAACACGCCGTGACCCGCCTCACCCAACACACGGCCAATACCCAACACCTCGTCGCTGGTCGCGTTGGTACCAGGTACCAATTCGCCATTCTTGGCACGGTGCAATATGGTGCGAGAGGTAGAGAACCCCAGCGCACCTGCCGCCAGGCCCGATTTAACTATCCCAGCCATGGCTTCAATCTGCTGAGCGTCAGCTTCTTCATTATTGGCGCCTGCCTCACCCATAACGTAAGCCCGCACCGGACCATGTGGCACCTGCGTGCCTATGTCGATTGCGTAAGAGTGAGCGTCCAGCGCATCCAGATATTGCTCGAAGGTTTCCCACTGCCAGTCGATACCCTCCGCCAGGGCGCTACCGGGAATATCCTCCACGCCCTCCATCAGTTGAATCAAAAAATCATGTTTATCTGGCTTTACCGGTGCAAACCCAACACCGCAGTTGCCCATAACCACAGTAGTTACGCCATTCCAGGGCGCAGGAGTCAGCTGGAAATCCCAGGTGGCCTGACCATCATAGTGTGAATGGATATCTACCCAGCCCGGGGTAACCAGCAGGCCAGTGGCATCAATCAACTCTCGGGCATCACCCAATTCCTTGCCCACCGCTGTAATCAAACCATTATTGATCGCAACGTCTACCAACCGCGCGGGCGCACCCGTTCCATCTATTACAGTACCGCTATGAATCACCAGATCGTGCATCATTTTCACCCGGATTGCTGATTAACTGCAGACAGCTTGTTCTTTTTAGTGACAGCTGTCAATTTAAAAAATTAGTTGTGGTATCGCTTGCCAGCAACCTTTGGGGAGCCCTACACTCCGGTCTTTGTAGCGATCAAGCTATTCGAGCAATCTGCCCGGGCCTTTTACCCTGTCCTTGCGGTTTGACCCAGTGGTTTACCCTCATACCCGCACGGGAGCTAAACAGACGTGACAAGAGCAAGAGGGCGGCCAAAGCAGGGCTCTGCAATGCCAGATGAGATACTGCTGGACGCTTTATTACAGGCTTTTGCCGAAACTGGCTACGACGGCACCTCAGTGCGAGAGATAGCCCGGCGGCTAAATGTAAGCCACAATTTGATACCACAGCGCTTTGGTTCAAAAAAGACACTGTGGTTTGCGGCCATCGATCATGGCTTTGGGCGATTGCAAAAAGACCTGATTCGCGAAGCAAAAACGCTCGGGGATGATGAGATAGAAGTACTTCGTGGTCTGATCGGCTATTTCATCGAAATCAACGCACTTCACCCCTCCCTCCTGCAGATTATCAATCAAGAAGCCAGTCACCCAGGGCCAAGATTCGACTACTTGTACGAAAAATACATTCAGCCTGTTCGTGATTTTGGTGACGTATGGCTAACCCGCCTGACAGATGAAGGCAGGATAGCGCCGGTTTCTGTAACCCTGGTGTATTTCCTTATGACCCATGGAGCAGGCGGTATGTTTGCCCTTCCCGCGTTAAGCAAACGCCTGTCATCAGGCACGAAAGGGTATAACCCGCTTACAATCAGGGCCCAGGTGGACAACGCCGTTAGGGTAATTTTTGATGGCGTTATTCCACGCGAGTAATTAGCCGCATGAAGGATCGGCTTTGCACATAAATTGACAGCTGTCACCAGCTAAGCCACACTGCAACGGTATTCCCGCGAATGAGGTGCTACCGTTGCAAGCCATCAAAGCCGATATAATTGCGCAAATAGAGGTCATGGGCGGCCGACACAACGAAACATCAATCTATGGCGGCCCGGTTGGCGACAAGGGCCTGACAGGCGGCCCTAAGAGCCTCTCATGGGAAATTAATGGCGATCTTGCCAGCGTCAGTGGCGCCGGAGTCGCGGCTATCTTGATGGAAGTTCTCCACCCCTCGGTAATGCACGGCGTCTTCACCCAGTCATCCTATCGCACCGACCCGTACACACGGTCTCGCAACACCCTCGGCTATGTACTGCGTTCAACTTTTGGCAATACTCAGGCCGCGACGGGCGTGATCGAACAGGTAAAAAAGGTTCACGGCTACGTCAATGGAACGCGAGAGGATGGGCTCGCGTATCGCGCACTGGACCCGGAACTACTTGCCTGGGTTCACACCTGCATACCCTGGGCGATCATGATGGCATTCGACCGTTACAAACGCCCCTTGAGCCGTACAGAAAAAGATCAGTATCTTACGGAGCAAGCTGTCATTGGCCGTATGGGTGGAGCGCAGTGGGTACCTGAAACGGTGTCCGAGCTGGAGGCTTATGTCGAGCGTATGCGTCCGCTAATGGCCTTTAACGACCAAACGCGGCAATTTACAGATTTTCTGCTGGGTACCAGCGGCGACATTGACACCACACGGCGCCAACGATTCGAATCCTGGTTGGGCTTACAGGGCTCCATGGCGATGATGCCCGATTGGGCGCGCAAAATGACTGGCACCTTTCATTCAGACTTTGCGGAACGGTTTCTGTTCAGGCCCAATGAAAAATTAAAAGGCAAAATTGTCCGCTGGGCGGTTGGGGAAATGCCGTGCAAAACAATGGCACTGGCACGAGTAGCAGGCACGGGCGCCACAATGGCAACTGAACAAGAACCCGCATCTGGCGTACCGGCGACCTAGACCGGGCGCAACAACGCCCTTGGTCTGGAGCAGAATTGAGACCAGCACAGGCCCCGACACAGGGGCTGGAAAATAAGAATAACAACGGGAACCCGAGCAATGACTAAAGGACGGTGTTTCAGGCAAACCTCACTGGGCATACTACTGCTCACCCCAGGTATCTTAAGCGCGCAACAGCAGACCAGTTACGAAGGGCCAGGGGTACTGGAAGAACTCATCGTCACGGCTACGCGGCGGGAATCCAGCCTGCAGGATGTCTCCATCGGGGTGTCGCTGCTCAGCGGGGAGGCTATCGCCAAAGCGCATTTGGCCAATACGGCCGAACTAACGCAAATGATTGCCACACTCAACGCCCAAACCGGTGCGACTGCCGGGGACTCATCTTTTAATATTCGCGGCATTGGAACACAGGCCTTTAGCGCCGGTTCTGAACCCAGCGTGTCAACGGTGGTTGACGGGGTGGTACTCAGCCGTTCAGGAATGGCATTCAGTTCCATGCTGGACGTGCAGCGCGTGGAAGTTTTGCGCGGCCCCCAGGGAACCCTCTACGGTAAAAATGCCTCTGGTGGGGTCATACACATCATTACCCGCGACCCAACACAAAAATGGGGGGGCAGCGTATCCGCCACTGCCATCGAAGACGATGAATATCGAATGGGTGCAACCGTTTCCGGGCCGCTGACCGATACCGTGGGCGTCCGACTTACCGGCCAATGGCTGGATGACGCAGGTTATGCCACCAACGTCTATGACAACTCGAAGCTCAATGGTGTGGAAAGCAAGAGTCTTAGGGGCAAGATAAATTGGCAGCCCAGCGACGACTTCAATCTTCTGTGGAGCAGTGATTACTACGACAGTGACTGCAGCTGCAACGCCCTGACGGTGCGAGCGGTACTCGAATCAGATCAACAAGACGCGCTGCTGGAAGAGCTTCTGCCCGTGGTGCCGGCCAAGGATAATTTTGACGCCAATAACGATCAGGAAACACGCGATGAAGTTACCGCCTGGGGGCACTCGCTAACGATAAATACGGCTCTGGGAAACTATGACTTCACCTCGATCACCGCTTATCGGGACTGGGAAAACACCCAGGCGGTCGATGTCGATAACCGCCCAACCAATCCATTAACACTGATGCTGGATTCGCCGCCGCACACAGAAGTGGAACAGTTTTCCCAGGAATTTCGCCTGAACTCAAAAGATGCCGATTGGGGCT
>JBALVT010000319.1:0-577 GCA_036961345.1 Halioglobus sp. | reverse complement strand
GAATTGGCCACCCAATTTGGATCATCCTCAAAAACTACAGGAATGCCCTGAGCAGGAATATAAACCAATCCTGTATTTGGGTTATAGGACATTGGATGCCAATTATGGGCGCCATTGGGTCCTGGGATAGCTTCATAAGCGCCACTCTTATATTCTGCTTCCTCAATTTCCATGGGTCGACCATTTTCATCATATCCCTTGGCCCAATTCACATCGACAAAATTTTGAGCCGATATAAACTCCCCGTTGGTTCGATCGATGACGAAGAAAAAACCATTTTTGGGCGCCTGCATAATTACCTTTCTTTTAGAACCTTCAATCTCAAGGTCTGCCAGAATCAATGATTGGGTTGCGGTATAATCCCAATGGTCTCCTGGTGTACCCTGGTAGTGCCATTTGTAACTACCATCATCGGGATCCAAAGCAACTATGGAAGAAAGAAATAGATTGTCGCCTCCTCCGGGGGAGCGTAATCTGCGGTTCCAAGGAGAGCCATTGCCAACCCCAACGTACATCAAATTAAGTTCTGGGTCGTAGGCCATTGCATCCCACATCGTGCCTCCGCCGCCCAACTCCC
>JBALVT010000318.1:0-600 GCA_036961345.1 Halioglobus sp. | reverse complement strand
CCCAACTGATAGACGCTGGCATTCAGCTCGGTGATGTCAAAACTGATTTTTCAGCGCTGATGCTCGCCACCACCGTGGTGGGCACACTCAATATGCTCACCATCAGCTGGTGCCTGGACAGCAGCTACCCGGTATTTGCCAAACTGGAAGAGGCCCGGAGCCTGTTCGAGCAACTGATCTGTAAAGACAATCCATAAGCGCAATGACGTCATTGTTCCCCTCACCCTCAGGGCGCATGCTGCCCAGCTGAAAACAGGAGGAACAACTATGGGACCACTTGCGGGCATCACCGTCATCGAAATCGCCGGTATCGGCCCTGGACCCTTCGCCGCCATGTCGCTGGCGGACATGGGCGCCAATGTCATCCGGGTAGAGCGCCCCGGCGGCGGCCTGTTTGCCGCTCAACAAGATTCCCGCCTGGATGTGCTCAACCGCAACAAGCGCTGCATCGGTGTTGACCTGAAGACCGAGGATGGCGTGGACACCGTACTGAAATTACTCGAGCAGGCGGACGGCTTGTTAGAAGGCAATCGCCCGGGTGTGATGGAGCGGCTTGGGCTAGGCCCGGATGTCTGCCTGCAGCGCAACCCAAAACTGGTC
>JBALVT010000317.1:0-606 GCA_036961345.1 Halioglobus sp. | reverse complement strand
ATATCATTTCCTACGCCGTCTGGCTCCATACCCATTCAATCTGAGTCCAGCCTACATAGCCTCTCGCGCCTGCTCCAACGACTGCCCAGACTTAGCAACAACTCCACACCAAACATCACCAGTATCAGGCAACTGCTGACCACCGACACACCCTCAGATTATGAGGCGGATGGTCTGTGGTGAGACTGGGCAGTAAGCCGAAGAAAGGTAACGCGGGTAGGGCAGGGCAGTCGTGACCGAACTTCTGCCGAGCTTGGTTGGTGGCTATAGCGAGACGGGTTGCAGTAAGTCGAAGAAGGGTAACGGGTTTTTGAAACCGAACTTGGAGCTGGGGCCGAACTGACTTGGCCACCTAACCGACTGATCCGAATAATGAATTAGCAATTCGCCACTCACAGGTTACAAATCTACTCACCTTTGGCGGTTATATTGCCAGAACCTTCAATTGCTCTCCAGTGTGGCCGACGGCAATTCACCATAGACCTTGCGATAGTCTGCGGCCAACTGTCCCATATGCCAAAATCCGTAAGCACTGGCTATGTCAAAAACCGTTTGTTTTTCGTCGCGAGAGGAACTGAGTAAGTCCTGGCGCAGGCGCGCCAATCG
>JBALVT010000316.1:0-624 GCA_036961345.1 Halioglobus sp. | reverse complement strand
AACTTTTAAGCTGAACAGAGCCTATCAGGCGGCTGTCAGAGCCTTAGCCTTTAAATGGATTCGTATATTGTACCGATGCTGGAAAACACGAACCCCATACAATGAGTCGCTATACCTCAAGGCATTGGAGCGTCGTGGATCACCGTTGCTAAAAGGTATGCGGCAAATTGAAAACGCTTGACGGACTACCTCAGGGCGTGAAGCGGACATTCAGTTGCTTGCCATGTTTGACCTGTTTTAGAAAGGTAAGTCTTCTAAAGTCAACTTCCATGTTAGATCTTCATTTATATCCTTACATACACCATCTATCCCAGGGAATAGAGTTGCTTGAGATATACCCAGCAAACTTAGCTCTTTTCTTATAAGATATTTGCTTTCTTTATGGATTATTTTTGTAGATATTTGTTTGTTATTTAGAGAGGAATTTGGTTCAGAAGAATAAACAAAGCAACCATGCTGACCAATTATTCTTTCTGTAATATGAGGCGGATGATAAGCGAAGCTACTGTTTCTGTTAAATAGATTATCATCCTTAATATTTTCATAAACCCTCCCATATTTTGCTATTACGAATTCACCATCTTTTAAAACTGCTGGATCAGAAGCAAAAAATAATGCTATTAG
>JBALVT010000315.1:0-637 GCA_036961345.1 Halioglobus sp. | reverse complement strand
GATGTCTGCTTCCACCTCATAAGAGACACTAGCAGAGTCAGGGATCTGCTGTCTTGAGGGTTGAAATCACAGGACAAAGCGGCCATACAATAAATCCAGCGTGTAGTAGGCACAATCGATTTGAAATGTGCCGTGCAGCGGTACGCTACTGATAGGCTATTTCAATTATTAGGTATACAGAAGTATTTGCTGCGCCCTAGGTGGTGCGACAAAGTTATCCCGTGGGACACTTTTGGGACAATTGCCTACGACAAACTGCGATAATGCAGGATCAAGAATCTTGCCTCTCCCACCTTAACTCGTTGATTTTAAATGGGAGTCTTTGTCGTGGTTAGTCGCTGGGAATCTATGCCATCCGACTCCTAAGGGGAAGGCCTCAGGTTCGAATCCTGAAGGGCGGGCCATTTAAAATCAATCACTTAAAGCCTAGTAAACTGTATTTATAGCGCTTTATATAACTTTATCCGCCCAAAAGCCCTTCGCCTCTGGGATCTGGCAGTACCTCTTGAAACCTTGTGAAATACCCTAAAAAGCGGAAAACTGTACACATAAACTACCCACAAACGTGAACACATGCCCGAACTAACAGCCTGTAGTGTCGATAGACTGACCGTAGACAAGCGTACCGAATTCGCCC
>JBALVT010000314.1:0-680 GCA_036961345.1 Halioglobus sp. | reverse complement strand
CGACGGGCCAGTACTAGCTCCCGGAGCAGAACATCGTCGGTAAAATAGGCATTCTCCACATAGATATACCGCTGGGAACGGCGGATAGCCTCACGCTGTAAGTTGTAAATCTCGGCACGACCGGGTTTGGTATAAATCAATCTGACCGGGTAACCATCCAGGTGCTGGTTTTGCTTTCGAGTTTGCCAACTGTAAAAATAGCTGAAATCACCGAACACTCCGGCACGCCCCCACGCTAACTGAAACTCCCTGTTTATCTCATCTACTACAGGACCGTGGATCTCGACCATCATATCGTGCCAGTCATACCGGTATTCCCGGCCGATATTCATGCCACCAAGAAAAGCCAACTGCTTGTCTATGACCATGGTCTTAACATGGTCCCCAGTCAGCCACGGGTTCTGCACTTTGCGAACCTCCACACTGGACTTTTGGGTAAGGTAGCTCTCTATGGACGTTGGGGGCAGGTGGTCATCTGGCTGAGTGTTCGACTGGGTTCCCGCAGCTGCGATAGAGCCCTGTCCATCAAATAGAACACGTACAGCGACGCCCTCCCGGGAGCGTCGTTTCAGTAACTCGCCGACATTCAGAGCCACATCATCGTTGTCGAATATATAGGTGCGAATATCCACAGAGTCACGGGCAGAGCCCAGGGCATCTATAAAACGAGGGAAAAATTC
>JBALVT010000313.1:0-695 GCA_036961345.1 Halioglobus sp. | reverse complement strand
CGGGCAAACTATACTGATCGCGCATAACATCGATCTGGCACCTCGCATAAATGAGCTGCGAAAAGGCGATGCCGTAGAGTTTTACGGTGAATATGAATGGAACGCCAAAGGCGGTGTCGTACACTGGACACACCGGGACCCGGGGGGACGTCATGAACACGGCTGGCTCAAACACAACGGCACGATGTATCAGTAACAACTACGGTGGCCAAACAGGGAAAGCACACCATCGAAATCAAACCCTTATAAGGCTAGGTTGAATCGCACTTACATGAGCGTATGCGGTATTACCCCGCATTCCCCGTCTGTCTTTACCCCCTTCAGTTGGAACCCCACGCCCTCAGGGGGTAAAGACAGACGGGAACTGCTACCCATTGTGGGTACCTCGAAGCTAATAGGATTAGTTCATAACTAGCGTTCCCTGGGTCTCGATATTCCCTGAGGGCGTGGGGTTTCAACTGAAGGGAATATCGAGACCCAGGGAATGCGAGACAGTCGCACGAAAATAAAGTAAATCCCATTCAGACTAACAGGAGTATCTAATGAATAATTCAGGACAAGCGGATGACAATTCTGTCGACTCCGTAAGCGATTTCCTTCTGCAGCTGGACGCGCTGAAACTCGTCAATCGGCGAACGTATATAAATGGCGGGGAGCGCCTGGAAAACTCTGCCGAGCATTCCTGGCACCTGGCC
>JBALVT010000312.1:0-698 GCA_036961345.1 Halioglobus sp. | reverse complement strand
GCTGCCACACTAGCGGGTTAATGGCAGGGAACTTTTTAATCAGGTAGTCGAGCACAGTGACAACGCCGGGATTGCGTTGTGGCAGGCTGAGTTTTGACGGCTGACTGGCAATGTCCATATGGCGTTCCAAAACTGTTTATATTTTACCCTACCCAGGGGCCAGGTCTTGAATAATGCAGATCAAATCTAGAGATAACATGATACAAAGCACGGGGAAACTATATTAGAATTGGTCTACCATAGTCTCATTCTTAATACTTTATTGATTATTAAGCTAACAGCTTAGCAAAATTTTACATCTCGCAAGGAAATTCACCATTCAAGACCTGACCCCAAGATCTACACAGGTAAACCTTATGAAATATTTCGCCCCCCTCTTACCTTTTACTGCGGGTTGGGCCTTGCTGATGTCGACTGACACGCTGGCATCCATTGGTTTCATCAATGGCATACTGCAATTAATCCTGTTTGCCTTGGTTGTGTGTATTCCTATCTGGATAACGGGGCGCATGTCCTATGTTGATATTGGCTGGCCCTGGGGGCTGGCGGTAATAGGCGGCTTAACCTGGCTACTCAGTGACGGCGACCCCTGGCGCGTTGGCGTAGTGAGTATCGCCTACATATTTGCAGGCAGCCGAATGGGCCTGGGGGCCTTAAAAATGTGGCAGATGGGGCGGCTTAAAAAAGAATTTCCGCGC
>JBALVT010000311.1:0-707 GCA_036961345.1 Halioglobus sp. | reverse complement strand
ATATCACCGTCTTAATTAACGGTGAGTCAGGTACCGGTAAAGAACTGGTCGCCCACGCCCTGCACAAGCATAGCCCTCGAGCGACCAGCCCCTTCATCGCCTTGAACATGGCAGCCATTCCTCGCGACCTGATGGAATCTGAATTGTTTGGCCACGAAAAGGGCGCGTTTACCGGCGCCAGTGCGAGGCGCGCAGGCCGCTTTGAACAGGCAGACGGCGGTACCTTGTTCCTCGATGAGATTGGCGACATGCCCGCAGACACCCAGACACGGCTCTTGCGCGTGCTGGCAGACGGCGAATTCTACCGTGTGGGCGGGCACACGCCGGTAAAGGTCGATGTACGCATTATCGCGGCCACCCATCAGGACCTGGAAGAACTGGTTCGCAGTGGCGATTTTCGTGAAGACCTGTTCCACCGACTCAACGTCATCCGCATTCATATACCCAAGCTAGCTGAGCGCCGGGAAGACATTCCCCTACTCATGCAGCACTTTTTCCAAAGCGCAGCCGATGAACTGGGTGGTGAAACCAAGATTTTACTGCCCGAGACCGAGAGGTTCCTCACCAACCTGGAATGGCCGGGCAACGTACGCCAACTGGAGAACACCTGCCGCTGGATTACCGTCATGGCCTCCGGCCGCGAAGTGCACCTCTCCGATCTGCCCCCTGAACTGAGCCGCAACGTGGAGGAACCGGCGGGGCGCGGC
>JBALVT010000310.1:0-751 GCA_036961345.1 Halioglobus sp. | reverse complement strand
CCAGGATCCACTGCTGGGTAAGGAATTCTAGAGCTAAAGCCATGATAGTGTCTGTCTCGGGGCGGCGTCTGCTGCCGGGGATTCACAATGGAGCCGCCAGCTGCAAGGCACGGGGCTATTTTCAAAAGGACGCAAGTATACAGCCTACAGTGGCTCGCAACCACCCCCGAAAGCCGCGCCGTTGTTGACCTCCAGCCAATTGAGCACGGGCGATGCAAGGGGCTGCCAGACAGGGTAAAATGCCGGCCTCTGTTACCCGGCCCATACTGGAACCCCGATGAGCGCTAGCCCAAAGCAACCCACCGTACTAATCATTCTGGATGGCTGGGGCCACCGGGAGGAAACCCAGGACAACGCTATCGCCAATGGCGACACCCCTGTTTGGGACCGCCTCTGGCGAGAAGCGCCTCATACTCTTGTCTCCGCCTCTGGCCTGGACGTTGGGCTGCCGGCGGGCCAAATGGGCAACTCCGAGGTGGGCCACATGAGTCTGGGCTCGGGTCGTGTGATCTACCAGAACATTACCCGCATCGACCAGGCCATAGCCGATGGTACATTCGATGAAAACCCCACTTTCACCGGTGCCATCGACAAGGCAATTGCCACAGGAGGTGCTGTACATCTGTTCGGGTTATTGTCCCCGGGCGGTGTTCACAGCCACGAGGAACAGATTTTTGCCGCTGTGAGGCTGGCTGCCAAGCGCGGTGCAAGCAAGGTTTACCTACACGCTTTTCTGGACGGCCGAGATACC
>JBALVT010000030.1:0-29463 GCA_036961345.1 Halioglobus sp. | reverse complement strand
GAACATTTTGGCAGTGTCGACCTGCTTTTCAATAACGCTGTATATCAGGGAACCGGCAATCAGGAATACCTACTGGAAGTCACCCGGGACCAGCTCGACGCTATTTATCAAGGCAATCTATTCACGCCTCTGGCGCTGGTCAAAACATTGCTGCCAAGCATGCTGGATCACAAGTGCGGAACCATACTTAACATGGTGTCCTACACCGCCTTTAATAACCCCCCTGCCCCAGCGGACAAAGGTGGCTGGGGCTTTGCTTATCCATCTTCCAAGGCAGCATTCGGACGCATGGTTGGCAGCTTGCGTGTCGAGCACCCCGATACGGGCCTGCGGTGTTTTAATCTGGAACCCGGCACCGTCGTCACAGAAGTTATGAAAGCCGCCGGCATAACAGAAGAAGTCATGGCACGTTACAAACCCTGCACACCCGCCGCCATCGCAGCGGTGGTCGCATGGCTGGCTGAAAATGAGCCTCTTGACGAATGGCAACCCGAGGACGTACTGCGTGGACCGGCCATCGCTAAACAACTCACACTTCTAAACACGCCTTCATTACTGGAGATTTAACATGAGCACCGTGCTCCTTGAAAAACACAATGGATACGCCATTATCACGCTCAATCGCCCCGATGCCATGAACGCCCTGTCGCGGGAATTACGGGCAGATTTTGTCGCCGTATTCAACGATTGCACACAAGACCAAGATATTCGCGTGGTAATTCTTACCGGTAACGGCAGAGCATTCTGCGCAGGTTTTGATTTAAAGGAATTATCCTCAAGCAGTGGTGATGCTTCCGAGGAAGCCGACAATACAATCGCAAGAGCGATGGAAGCGTTTGAGGGCCCGATTATCGGCGCTATCAATGGCCATGCAGTAACCGGTGGTTTCGAGATGGCACTGGCCTGTGATGTTCTGATCGCGTCAGAAAAAGCACGTTTCGCCGACACTCATGCCCGCGTCGGTATACTTCCGGGCTGGGGCCTCAGTCAAAAGCTACCCCGTTTGATTGGCCTGTCACGGGCCAAGGAAATCTCTTTTACGGGCGCGCCAGTATTTGCCGATCAGGCTTACGACTGGGGGCTGGTCAATCACGTGGTCCCAACGGATGAACTACTACCCAGAGCCGTAAAGATGGCAGAGGATATGTGCGCCTGCGTACCGGACATCTTAAGGCAATACAAACCGCTTATTGAAGAGGGATACAACATGCCCTATCAAGAAGCCCTGGCATGGGAAGAACAAAAAGCCATTGCATCTGCCAAACAGGCATTTTCTTCTACCTTAGCGGCGCGGCGCGACGCAGTAATGTCACAGGGTCGCAGTGAGAAAAAATAGGGCTTCGGAATATTCAGGCATGGGCGCCCTTGGAAGCCTGGAATCTACGTGGCCGGAATAGACCGTTAGAAAGTGGCGCGCCCACGAGGATTCGAACCTCGGACATTCGCCTTAGAAGGGCGATGCTCTATCCAGCTGAGCTATAGGCGCGAAGAACTCTTTTTCGCGCGCGCATCATACAACAAACACTGTCTGTTGGGGAGTCTCTAGAATTAATTGACAAAGTCATCGTATGGTAGCAAATTGGCGCTCGGCGAATCCTCGGATCCAGTAATTCCCACGCAAGCACAGTACACAGACTAAAATGAAAAACAGAGTAGTTGTAATCGACTTTGAAACCACGGGGCTATCCACCAACGGTGGCGATCGCGCTATTGAAGTGGGCGCCGTGTCAATCGAAGACGGTGCTATCTCGGACAGTTTCCAGAGCTTGATTAATCCCGGTATGAGAGTTGACCCATTCATTGAGAACTATACTGGTATTAGCAACGCCATGTTGTCCTCGGCACCCTCTCCAGACCTTGTATTCCCTGAGTTATACCGATTCATTGGGGACTCGACGCTAATCGCCCACAATGCCGGTTTTGATCGGAAGTTCCTGGATGCTGAGTATTCACGCGTAGGGTATCGTAGAAACCAGCCTTTCCTGTGCTCCATGCGCATAGCGCGGCGGCTCTACCCGAAATCTCCTAACCACAAGCTGGGCACGTTGGTAAAGTATGCGAAAATTCCCGTAACTGGCGATTTCCACAGGGCACTGGCTGATGCCGAGATGACAGGCCTCCTCTGGCTCGAAATGATGGAGTTGTTAGTGGGCACCCACAGCGTGCCCGAAGTTGATCTGAGCCTGCTTCAGAAGCTTGAGAGCATGGTTATCGCCCGCACCCCGAAGTGGCTGAGCGAGATCTCTCTTAGGCCCTAATAAACCCCGCCTTTCTCATTGTAAATATCTGTAACTCGCCGGTTGCTACAAATAAATTCGGCTATACTCACCTTAAACATTCATCGGTAAAAGAAGGTATAGCATCATGGATCTAATGGAAATCGGCACTCAAATATTGTCTGAAAAGCTGGGCACGCAGGTCGATAGTGGTGACATCAGCTCGGCACTGTCAGGTTTGTTAGGCGATGGCCAGGGCAGCATCGACTTTGCTGGTCTAGCTAGCAAGATGGCGTCCAGCGGTGAACTGGGCAATGTTTTGAGCTCCTGGCTGGGAGACGGAGCCAATTCTGGTATTTCTGCAGAGAGCCTGGCGGGCCTACTCGGCGACAGCAACATCGCAGATTTTGCCAGCAAACTGGGCGTTGACAGCGGCACTGCGGCTTCTGGTTTGGCAGACGCAATACCATCTATGATGGACAACGCCAGCAGTGGCGGAAGTTTATTAGATTCTATAGGCGGTGTGGGCGGCCTGATGGATGCGGCCAAGTCTTTTCTAAAGTAGGGTTTCTTAGCTGACTAAACAGCGCTGGGGGGGGGGCCCAGCGTCATTGTTCGTATTGATCAAGGGCTGCTTGTCTGATCAGGCAAAAACAAACGTCTCAGCATACCGACCAATCCATTCAATGGCGGCCTCATCTACAGTAAGTCGCCTACCCTCTTCACGCGCCACTGCCTGCCGGTATTGCTCTACCTGATAACACTGGGCTTCCATACGCGCTCTAAAAGCGTCTTGCTCTGCCGTATAGGCACTGCAAGTATTCATAATGTTTGCCACGATGCACTCCCTAAATGTTCGCTTCGCTTACTTAATAGATAGCAAGAGGCAAGTGAAATAACATCCCGGAGAGCGTCATTATGTGACGCGTTTCACAAAACAAGGATTGATTGTCAGCGAAGTGCGAACTTGTTCCGAACATACGCGCAGAACCAGGCTTTGGGATTATTGCAAAAACCTCCTGAATCCTAAGTGCGACATCTGGAAAAGGTGGCAAAGCGTAGAAAGCATCTAGGGATAGGGTACTACTGGATTCGGGTCAAAAAATTGCAAAATACTTTCTCGCTGGGCCATGGCATCACGGTAACCACATTCGATCAGTTCTTTACAAAATTCCTTTTCAAACAGCAGGTAGCTTGCAAGGCTTGTTCCGCCACCGCGTTTGGTTGCGCCAATTAAATTCATCGCTATTCGCATGGCTCGGGGCAAATCCTTGATATGTTTGGCTGCTATGTCGTCAAACTCCATACTTGGATAAATCACCAACAGATCAATATTGCGTAAATTGCCCGGCGCATTGTGGGGGTTTTCGTTTTGAACATATCCGACCAGGTCATTGATTTTGGTGAGAGTGTCCAGATCGTGTTCCAGGCTGTCGATGAAGGCACTGTTAAAAATATGTCCGACCATTTGCGCCAGCGACGGCGAATGGGTTTCCTGCTCTCGTTTAGGCACGTGGGTGGCATTGCCACTTACACCGATAACCAACACCCTGTCGGCACCCATGCGAATAGCCGGGCTAATCGGTGCCAGCTGCCTCAGCGCACCGTCACCAAAATATTCCCGACTAATTTGCTCAGCAGGTAAAATTGCGGGGATGGCGGACGAACCGAGAATATGACTCACATTCAACTCGCTCGGAACACCAACTCGCCTGCCCTGTCGCCACTTTTTTATTTCCCCCAAACCCTGAAAAAATGTAACGCTCTCTCCCGATGTGTAACCAGTAGCCGAAACGCCGACAGCATCGAGATAACCTTTATCAATACGCTTTTGAATATTTTTAAACTGAATAGTGTGATTCAACAATTCACGCAGCGGCTCGTTGTTGAATAGGGCCAATGGCCTGCCGCGGCCAATACCCTGATTAAATAGTGAGCCCACTAGCCGTCCCAAACCGCGGAGCAGATCCCAGGCTCCCGCTTTATAGACCTTGTCGACGTGTAAGGAGCTCCAAATTTTTTCTACTTTTTTTACGGCGAGGCGAAAGTTGTTGGCCGAAGCGGCAAGCGCCACGGCATTCACTGCGCCTGCAGACGTTCCACTAATAATTGAAAAGGGATTGTGCGCGTGTTTCGGATGTAAATCGGCAATGGCTTTCAACACACCGACCTGGTATGCGCCTCGAGCACCACCACCAGAAAGGACAAGTGCGGGTTTCATTACTGGCTTCACTGTTAGTGTATTTTCGTTAGTATTTTATTAAGTGTAACCCACCATTGGGGAAATATCATTGTGACAAATATTCCCGGCGGGAAAACACTTGCCCTACCGCGACAACAATACCGGATAGAGCGAGGAGACCAACAACAAGGCCATGGTAATGTTGAATACCCGCAGACGAGCACGGCTTGTTAGCAACACCTGAAGCTGTTTCCCCAGCGTCGTCCACAGACTGATACAAGGCAGGTTGACGGCGCCAAATACACCGGCCACAAAAGCCATCGCAACCGTACTTTGTGACGGCGAATAGACGCTGACAGCTGTCAACGCCATAGTCCAGGCCTTGGGGTTCACCCATTGGAACAGCGCAGCCTGTTTGAACGTAAAAGGGTTTCCATCTACATCAACGTCTGAATTTTGCGGTGCCGCCGTGCCTATTTTCCAGGCCAGATACAACAAGTAAATAACGCTGACAACTTTTAATACCAGGTACGTTACAGGAAATGCATCAAACACCTGCACCAGGCCCACACCCACCAGTAAGACCATCAAGGTAAAGCCGATTGACACACCCAGCATATGGGGAATAGTTCGCCGAAACCCATAGTTGGCGCCCGATGCCATCAACATCAGGTTGTTCGGGCCGGGTGTTAGAGACGACACCAGTGCAAACAGCACCAGTGCCAGGACGATTTCGTAGGTCACGAGAACGGATTCAAATTGATATCAACCAATATGACGCAGTTGTGCGTCAAGGTGGTCCACGGCCTCAGCCCAGTCCGCATCCTCGCTAATAGATTCCCGTATAAACTGCGCCTGACCCGCGCTCCAGAATGCGGCGCTCTCCAGCGGAATACCGTCAGGCAGATGATTGTTTTGAATGAAATTTTCAATCGCTACATCACCGTTGGGAAGGCCCAACTGGGCAAACAATGTCTGCATCGAGTGGCTTGATGTATCCATTATATAAGACTCCTTAGTATGGCCAATGTGAAGAGTATAGCCTGTCGAGGGAGAAGCGCTACACTCTAATACCATCGAGACGCACGCCGCCCACCGCAATAAAGTATCAGGTTTGCGGGCATCGTTTGAATGACTATTCAACGCCCCTGGCTTGCGCTGCCAAAAACGCCGGGCGAGATTTATTCCGGTTAATATAGGCTTCCAGCGTAGGATAGCCCCCCAGTTGACCCAGCATCTGGGCCATTGATATTGCATAGCTAATTCCGAAATCGGCTCCCGAGATATGATCGCCACCCAGAATGAATTCCTTGTCACCTAACTGCCTGGCAATATTGTCCAGATGCTTGGTATTTTCAGCTTGGCTGAAGCCTTGAAAGGCTGGACTTGGGTTTTCTTCGCGCATCAATAACATAGTGATAAGCAGCGGCGTAAAAACCGAGCCTTCCGAGTAGTGTAGCCATTGGTTGTATTTCGCCCAGGCAGCAAGATTGCTACGCGGGGGCGAAAACGCACCCTGAGTGTCATATTTTTCAAGAAGGTAAGAGGTTATCGCACCAGACTCAGTCAGCACCAGCTCACCATCTTCAATCACCGGCGATTTTCCCAGTGGGTGAATCACCGCCAGGTCTTCCCCGGCGCGCATGGTGACAGGGTCGCGAAGATATTCCTTGAGCGCATATTCCACTCCCAATTCTTCTAGCTGCCAAACCGTAAAAATCGAACGCCCTATTCTCAAATGATGAATCGTTAACATGTGTGTCTCCGTCTACTGAGTAATTTGATACAGTCAGGCCCATTCAGATGATGCCCAATGCACACCTGCAAGATCCGCTAAAAAATCATCGTGCATAGTGCGTATCTGAGTCGCCGGTGTCAATGCACGTGAGAAACACAAAATCTTGGATAGGGGCCCAACTCATAACTAACCCGCAGCTGGTCACCGCCGCCCAGCGCTTTTACATCATGGCATTTCAAAGGCAAAGTGATCTCACTTTCATAATCGCGTAACTTGTATTTGGAAAAAACACAAATGTGGGTGAACAGCGCCAGCTCGAGCTGGGCCAAATTCTCCAGCTGCGGGACACAAAAAACACCGAGATTAAGCAGACTCTTCCCCTCCGTTTTTCCGTCAGCACTCTCGCTTGCCGCTACTAGCGTTGCACCTGCAGTCAACTCCAGCAGCGTACCGAGCCAATGCCGCGGACCGGCGATGCGAGAGCCGCCATTGGCAACTTTCGCTGTTTCGCCGGACAAGTCAGCCAGGCCTAGATCTACTGTTATTTTCTCGGGGATAAACACACCGGCACAACTCAATTGTGGCCCCAAATTCGCGGTGACAGCAACTTGTGGCTCCTGCTCCAGCGCCTTTTGCATAGTCTCTGCGATAATCAGATGCGGCGCGTCAGTGTGCTGGTAACTGCTAGCATCGGCGTTTATGAGTTTTATCGTTTGTGAGCCGAAACCAAAATGGGTGATCAGTTGTTGTACGCTCTCCAGAGAGCCCGCGTGTATATCCAGAAAATTTAACTCCAGAGGATCATCCCGGAACCGCACCAGGGTCGCCATTATCAAGGTAGCAAACGGGCCGCAGCCGGCGTACAGAATTTTCAAAGGTTGATCCAAAAAGCGGCCTTGCAGTGCCTTAATGGCAGAGTGAACACCTCGAATAAACGCCACACTGCGGCCGGTATCGTTAACACAGTGCGCGGCAGCTTGGGGGTTAATAGCCACCCCACTGTCCAAATGGATATCGTCAGACCAGCTCAGAAAAGTAGGATCCGGTGTTATGCCGGTGATCCCAGCACAAACCTCGGCGAACTGCCTCAGCGCATCGCGTAGTTCATGTTGACTGCTCGATTCGCCCAGCAGAGTGTCGGCGATGGCCTCGAGCGCTATCTGGGTCTTAATCTATGTACCACCTTGAACCATTTTTCCATGTCTTCCCGGGAGGAGTCCTTGAGCGCCAGGCCCACCCAATAACCGTCTCGATCATCGGCTTCCTTCACCCACATAGCTTCGCCGACGAGCTCGAGGTTCTCGGTCCAGTCATCCATCGGCGCTGCAATGTTAAGCGTACTACCAGCACTTATTGGTGTTGCCACCCATATTCGCAGACCGCCGTTAGAAATATCGAGAGTTTCGCAGCGTATAATTTCATTGTGTGCTTCGGAGCGGCCTCGGCGTTTAACAACTTCAACAAAAATAGCTTTCCCGACGCTGACCCGTTCGTGCTGTCTTCTGTCTGTATAGTCTTCAACCATGTACTACCTCGCAAGTTTCTCGACCCTATGGTCATCTAGTATATTGTTATAACCGGGGCGTAGCGATGTAAATACCTCGCAGTAAAAATGCGAAATTTGAATATAAATCAAACTTGACGGATACCCGCTTGTACACACAATGGTACGGCCTTACAATCCGGGCGACTAAAAAAAGTAGACTACATATAGGGTGCAAAATAATGAAACATAGAAGACTGGGCAAAAGCGGCATCGTAGTGTCGGATATTTGTATGGGCACCATGACTTTTGGCGCTCAGGCAGACGAAAAAGCCTCCTTTGAAATCCTCGACAGAGCCTACGACGCCGGCATCGATTTTTACGATACTGCAGAAATGTACCCGGTGCCACCCGATTTAAAATATGCCGGGCGAACCGAAGAAATACTCGGTCGCTGGATGAAAACCAAAGACCGGGACAGCCTCATTATTGCCAGTAAAGTGGCTGGCCCCAGCCACGTTTGGATAAAGGCACCTCTGCGCGCCGGTAAAACAGGCCTGGATAAGCACCATATTATCCGCGCCGTAGAAGCTAGCCTGGTCCGCCTGCAAACTGATTACATTGATCTTTACCAAACTCACTGGCCCGATCATGACATGGGTTACGAAGAGACACTTTCCGCCCTGGATGAATTGGTGCAATCCGGTAAGGTGCGAATTTTAGGGTGCAGCAACGAAACGACCTGGGGTCTTACCAAAAGCCTGGGGGTGAGTGAACTGCATGGGCTGGCGCGCTATGAAACCATTCAGAATAATTTCAGTTTGAATAATCGTCGCTTTGAGGACGAGCTGGCACAGGCCTGTCGGCAGGAAAATGTCAGCCTAATCCCCTACTCGCCACTGGCCGGGGGTGTACTTACTGGAAAATACAACGACGGGCAGCTACCTGAAAATGCGCGATTTACCTTCTATATGAACGGGGAAAAACGGCAAAAGATAATGGCCCAACGGTTTCTGAATGAAAAAAGCATCGAAGCCACAAAACGCTTTCAGGCCATCGCCGCAGACGCTGGCATATCAGTGGTTACATTGGCAACGGCCTGGAGCAAGCAGCACGACTTTGTTGCTTCGACGATCGTCGGCGCCACCACTGTTGAGCAAATGGACGATATTCTGGCCGCATCAGAGCTGACGCTCGACGCCGATACTCTTTCACGCATTAACGCTGTGTCACAAGAGATACTCTATCCCATGGGATAAACGCTGGCCTGGCTGGGGCGCCAATGGTGCACAGGTGCCCTTTTTGCTGCCATGGTCTCCTCGATCTCATCAAATACCGCGCGGTATTTATAAAAAGGTACCCGCGGGAACAGATGGTGGATGGAGTGATAGTTTTGAAACCCCCACAATACGGTCACCAGTTTTCCAAACACTCCGGGAATGACAAACGTAGCGGTATTTTCATAGCGTTCAGTGCTGTTATAGGGCCTATGTGGTAGATAGGCAAACAAGTACATCAGTAGAATCGCACCCCCGAGACCACCCAGGAAAAACAACACGAAGCCCTCGAACCATAGACCCTGAGCCATAAACACCAAACGAAGCCCAACAGCCAAAGCAATTTCCAAACAAAAACGCAGGTTTTGCGACTTTGGCGCGCAGTTCCAACGATGCTTGATGTAGTACCTATAATTCGACCACAGTAGCGACAGGGTAATTTTCGCAGCGCGAAAACCTGACTCTGATATACCGGAAACCGGGTAGTCGGGATCCATTTCAGGATCATTGGTGTTTCGGTGATGCGCCAGGTGTTCGTGACGATGTGCTGTGAGCGGCACCATAAAGACAAGCCCGGCCCCGTATCCCATTAATTCGTTTAGCCACCGCAAAGAAGTTTGACTGCCGTTAATAGAACCGTGGGCAGCCTCGTGCATAACCGTATAGGCCGCGTAGGTGAGCAACACCATAATGGGTAAGGCAACAAACAAGGGCAATATTCCATTGGCCACCAGCAACGGTGTTGCGAAATAACTGGCAAACACTACGCAACCCAGTATGACTGTCGGCCAAGCGACATCTCCCATATAGGTTTTGGCAATCTTGCGGGCTTTTTGGTCCTGTACATCCAGCTTCTGCATTTTTCCATCCTCGCCGTGAGTTCGATGGAGCTCATAATGCAAAAGTGGCGGGCTTTCGGTCAGTGTAGTTTTCGCCATCATTGTGTCATTATTCGCCAATATATAAATATTAGGCTCTTAAATGCACCACATAAGCCCCGTATATGCCCGTTGCGTCCTGCGCGAACTTTTGCGCCGCGATGTGCCAGCAGCTGCCCTGTTTGACAGGACATCGCTGGATCGGGAAATACTGGAAACGGGTGGCGATATCTCAGTCGGCGACTTTGCCACCTTTCTGAGGAACGCTCGAAAAGTCAGTGGCGATGAAAAACTGGGCCTCATGATCGGCGCTCAAAGTAATGTGGTCACACTGGGAGCCATGGGGACAGCCGCAGTTGTCGCCCCGACGGTTCGCAGCGGATTTCAGATGATGGAAAACTTCAGCCGGCTGCACGCCTCTTATGTAAAAGTTGAATCGATATCCACCGTGCAGGGACTGTCTATTCGCCTGACCTTTCTCGAGGATCTGGGTGAAGTAGAAAAATTTCACGCCGAAGCCAGTATCATGATATTTCAAAGCTACCTGGAAATGCTCACCGGGATACAAGTGAACGACGCCGAATATCGATTCGCTTTTGACCAACCCCCCTATGCCAGCGAATATCCAAAATGGCTGCACAGTCGCGCCAGTTTCGGCGCCCGTCAAACCTCTATTGAATTACCATCACACTGGCTTGAGAGACGCTCACCTTTTTACAACGAAGATCTATGGAGGCAATCTCACAAGGCCTTAAGTCAAAGAATGAGGGAGCTTGCGGATCGCGAAGAGCAGCCTTACACGGCGCACATCACAGCTTATCTGAGATCTTGCGAGCCACCTCTACCCGACCTCGCCTTTGTCGCTAAACAGCTATACATGTCAACCAGGACATTGAACCGTCGATTGCAAATTGAAAACAGCAGTTTCCGCGAGCTTAAATCTCAAGTATTGCGGCGCTGGGCAAATGAATATTTGCTGACCACGGATAACAGCGTAGAGAACATCGCTGCCGCGCTGGGCTATCAGGATACGGCAAATTTCAGACGCGCATTTCGCGTCTGGGAGGATTGCACCCCAAGACAATTTAAAGAGCGCAAAAAATCACGAAACGCCATTTAACCCTCACTGTTTCAGTGTCAGCGCTGTGTTATATTCTGTGTTATGAATATTTCAAGACTAATAATAATTGCATTACTGTATTACGCCTCAACAACACAAGCTCAGACATGGTTGCATCTCACCTTTTCGCAGGAGTCGCCGCCAAAACGGTAAAGTCTATACTGCCGACGATCCAAGCCAACAATTATCGCTAAAATTTTAGCGAAAGGAATAATAATAGATGTTGAACAACCCAGGGATGGCCCTGGCTGCAGCCATTGTGGCAAGCCTACTCAATGCCTGCTCTTTCGGGCGAGCCTATCCCGTTACTGAACTCTACGTAAATACCCAGCCCGAGGCCATGCCACTGTCGCCCGTGGTTGTGATCCCCGGATTCCTCGGAAGTGTAATGATTGATCGCGACTCCGGTGAAGTCGTATGGGGTAGATTCCTGGCTGGACAACAAGCCTCTTTTCGTGATGATGTACAACGTCGAATCGCCTTGCCCATGACGGGTGCTCCAACCTTATCCGAGCTGCGAGACGCTGTAGAACCAGTTCATGTTATGGGTAACGCTGAAGTCGCGCTCGGCTCTGGCAGTATTACCGTCAATGCCTATCCCGGCATGGTCAGCGGTATGATGATAGGCGCAGCATCTGACAATCCCGATAAAGACATACCCTCCAAAGCGAAATTGAGAAAATGGGTCCGGGACGTCGAAGACGAACCGTCTTTGACAGACCCTACCCGCCCGGTCGCCTTTGATTGGCGCAGAGATCTTACCGGTGAAGTACAGCGGCTGGAAAAAGTGATAGACCGGGCTTATCAAGAAAAAATCGCCCGAGGCCATAGCGCCGAACAGGCCCGTGTCGATGTTGTGGCACATTCACTTGGTTCATTGTTGGTGCGCTATTACCTCCGCTACGGCACCCAGTCACTCCCTGCGGATGGGTCAGCGCCAGTACTGGACTGGCGAGGCGCGCACAAAGTCCGTAGAGCCATTCTGGTTGGCCCACCAAACAACGGGGCTCTGGATTCCCTTTACATGCTGGCTGAGGGAGGCAAACCACTACCACTGCTGCTGGCAACACCGCCACCCGTCATTGGATCCTTTGTCTCGATGTATCAATTAATGCCCCACCGCAACTCAATGTCTGTGGTTTCCGCCAGTGATGGCAGCCCCATCGACATTTATGATGTAGAGACATGGGACAAGCTAAGCTGGGGCCTGCTGGATCGCAAGCCGGCTTCCGAGAAAGTGTTGAAAAACCTCATGCCAGATATCGACACGCCGCAGCAAAGACGCGAAGCGGCAAAGAAATACCTGGCGCTGTGCCTGGAGAGCGCCGTGCAATTGCATCGCGCGCTCGACATACCTGCCTCCCCACCGGCAGGAACGTCCTTGCACCTGTTTGCCAGCAATACGATTGATACCGAAGGGGTGGCAGTTGTTGATACCGACTCAGGGGAATTTGTCGATGTGATAAAAGTCCCAGGGGACGGCAGGGTTACACGCAAAAGCGCCCTGGGAAATACCGCTGTCAATCCCAACCTCAGCCAACCGATAGAGCCAATGGTCGACTGGGCCTCTGTTCATTTCGTTCCCGGTGAGCATTTCGGGTTTGTTGATCACCCTGTATTTACCAATAACCTGATGTATTTACTGCTACAGGCACCCTAAAGCGCTCCCGCCGACGTACAAATAATTTATAGCGATAGCAAGCGCTACCGGATCGGCCGGTCTATACTGGGCGACACACCAACTCGTGGAGCCTCTTATGAGCAATGATCAGATCACATCCGTCGAAGAACTGGAATCCGTTCTGGGCCAACCTCTGGATTTCATAAAAGAGAAAGTCGCCAGCGAACTGAGCGAGGCAATGCTCGAATTCATACAAGATTCTCCACTCATCATATTGTCCACTATCGATAGCAGTGGCAACATAGATTCGTCTCCAAAGGGAGATGAGCCGGGTTTCGTTACTGTGGCAAATAAAAATCAGCTGCTCATCCCCGACCGGCCAGGCAACAAACTTGCCTATGGTTTCAGAAATATTATAGACAATCCCAAAATCGGGCTTCTTTTCATCATGCCAAATATGCGCGAAACACTGCGTGTGAAAGGTACCGCTACTATCAGCAAAGACCCCCAGTTGCTCGAACAGCTATCGGCCAAGGGTAAACCCGCGCTACTGTGTACAACCCTGGATGTTGAGGAATGCTTTTTCCATTGCGGCAAGGCAATGATTCGCTCAAAACTCTGGCAGGCAGATAGTTGGGGTGATGGCAAAAAATCACTCATGGCAAAACAATTTGTGAGCAAAATGAATGGTGACGAAAACCTGGAGGCAAGCTTCCAGGAGGCCGTGGAAGAAAACTACCGGGATGAGTTGTACTGAGTTACAGACAGTTAAAATAATGGGGTGGCCGACGGGTCTTGAACCCGCCACCTCAGGAGTCACAATCCTGTGCTCTACCAGATGAGCTACGGCCACCACTGAGAGTGCTGAAAAATATGGGCCACCAATATCTCCAAGAACCGAAACTTCGCATTCAATAGAAAATTGGTCGGGGTAGAGAGATTCGAACTCCCGACATCCTGCTCCCAAAGCAGGCGCGCTACCAGACTGCGCTATACCCCGATATTCTTTTGCGAAGCACTGATCGTGCTCCAGCAGCCCCTTTTCAGGAGCGCGCATAATACTCATACCCATCGAGGGCGTCAACGATAATATGGTGATTTTACTACAGTTTATGTCCGCGGGCTCTTCCACTGGAAAGGACTGACGTGGGACAATGCCCGCCCTGTAAGGCACCAGCTAAAACACCCTGAATCAAACAACCCGGAGCACATATAAAGATGCCAGCACTTATTCTTGACGGCAAAGCCGTTGCCGCCCAAACCGAGGCGGAATTACTGGCACGGGTAGAAAAGCTCAAAACACAATCAAACGGTAAAACGCCGATATTGGCAACTTTGCTGGTGGGTGACGACCCTGCTTCGGCGACCTATGTAAAAATGAAGGGCAACGCCTGCCGCCGGGTGGGAATGGACTCCCTAAAAGTGGAAATGCCCTCCTCCACCACCACATCAGAGTTGCTCGACAAAATCGAACAGCTCAACGCCAATCCCGATGTACACGGTATTCTGTTACAACATCCCGTTCCGTCGCAGATTGATGAGCGCGCATGTTTCGACGCCATAGCACTGGCTAAGGATGTAGACGGAGTGACCTGCCTTGGCTTCGGGCGCATGGCAATGGGCGAAGATGCCTATGGTTGCGCGACTCCACAGGGAATTATGCGCCTACTGGCCCATTACGACATCGACATAGAAGGGAAACACGCTGTCGTTGTTGGCCGCAGCCCAATTCTCGGAAAACCTATGGCGATGATGCTGCTCGAGAAAAATGCCACTGTGACAATCTGCCATTCACGCACCAAAAACCTTCCCGAATTGGTGGCTCAGGCCGACATATTGGTCGGCGCCGTGGGCAAACCGGAGTTTATTAGAGCCGACTGGGTAAAGGATGGCGCGGTAGTCGTAGATGCCGGCTATCATCCCGGAGGCGTTGGCGATATTGAATTGTCCGCCTTAGGTGATAAAGCGAGCGCGATAACGCCGGTTCCAGGAGGCGTTGGCCCTATGACGATTAATACGCTGATACAGCAAAGTGTTGAATCGGGCGAAAAGAGCCTGGCGTAGGGTAATGGCGCTTACTTTAGCGCAATGGGATTTTCGCCCCGCAGGTCCCGCCTGTGTTTACCCCCTTCAGTTGGAACCCCACGCCCTCAGAGGGTAAACACAGACGGGACCTGCTACCCGTTGTGGGTACTCCGAATCCCGTAAGATTGGCTCGGTGGTAGCCGTCCCTGGATGTCTATATGTCTGGGCGGCCCCTCCCAGAGGGCGTGGGTTATCTTGGGTCAGAACCACGACGCCATTTGGTGCCTTCTCTGCTATCTTCCAGAACCACGCCCTGAGAAAGCAGTAGCTGGCGAACTTCATCCGCACGGCCATAATTTTTATCCAACTTGGCCTGGTGGCGCTCAGCAATCAAGGTTTCTACTTCCTGGGCGGATATCACATCAATCGCAGCACCGCCGTGCAGCCAAGCCTGCGGGTCCTGCTGCAATATACCTAACAGCTCGCCTGCAGCCAGAATACGACCTTTTAAACGGGCCTGATCCTGCGGGCCTGCCTTATTGAGTTCTTTCGCCATGGCGTGCAACTCGGCTATTGCCAGGGGTGTGTTGAGGTCATCATTGAGAGCGGCGTAAAAAGCCTCTGAGTGCAAATCTACCAGGGTATCAGCCTCAACGTCTGCAACCTCACGCAAAGCTCCATAGAACGCGGTAAGCGTCGCCTCGGCCTGCTCAAGCAATTCGACAGAAAAATTGAGAGGCGAGCGATACGCTGCGGACAGTAACGCAAAACGAAGTACCTCGCCTCGGTAGCTTTTCAGCAAATCCCTCACGGTACGAAAGTTACCCAGTGACTTGGACATTTTCTCGCCGTCAATGTCCAGGTAAGCATTGTGCATCCAGTAACGCACATAATCTCCGTCATGGGCGCAGCGGCTCTGGGCAATTTCATTTTCATGATGCGGAAAAATCAGATCCCGGCCACCACCGTGGATATCTATCGTATCGCCAAGATGCGCTCGAATCATTGCTGAGCACTCAAGATGCCAGCCGGGACGACCGCGACCCCAGGGACTATCCCAACCAGGATCTTCATCGGCGGCAGGCTTCCACAATATAAAGTCGCCGGGGTGGCGTTTGTAATCTGCTACTTCAACACGCGCGCCGGCCAGCATGTCATCCAGAGAACGACCGGATAATTTGCCGTAATCTGGCATCGAATCCACGGCAAACAACACGTGGCCCTGGGATTCATAGGCATGTCCCTTGGCAATCAGCGTTTCGGTGAGCTCAACCATAGCTTCGATATTGTGTGTGGCGCGGGGTTCTAAGGTAGGATCCAGAGCATTTAGCTGGGCCATATCTTCGCGGTAGATCGCGGTATATTCGTCCGTCACTGACTCTATCGAACGATCACCGGCCTTGGCCGCAGTAATAATCTTGTCGTCTACATCTGTAATATTGCGAGCATAGGTGACGCTGCTGTACTGGGTTTGCAACAAACGAAACAGGATGTCAAAGACAACCACCGGGCGGGCATTGCCGATATGGGCATAGTTGTACACTGTGGGGCCACAGACATACATAGTCACAGTGTTTGGCACCAGTGGTTCAAAGACCTCTTTTTTGGAGGTCATCGTGTTATACAAACGCAGGGACATATTTTTACCTTGTAACTTGTTTAGTTGTTCCAGGTGTCTCGCAGACCAATGGTCATGTTAAAAATCGGGGTCTGGGCGCTGAACTCATGCCTGTCTGCGACAAAATACCCTTCCCGTTCGAACTGGAAATTTTGTTCCGGCGCCGCATTAAGTAAAGAAGGCTCTATCCAAGCTCCCTCTAGCACTGTCAGGGAATCAGGATTAACAGAGTCCAGCAAGTCCTTGTCGCCTTGATCGGGCGCTTCGTCATTGAAAAGCCTGTCATAAATACGCACCGTGGCCTGTTCGCCACCGCAAGCGGCCACCCAGTGAACAACGCCCTTGGCCTTAACGCCATCTTCGGGATCTGCCCCCAGTACGTCAGTGACCCGGTGCGCTCGAACTCCTATGATATTCCCAGCGTCGTCCTTAATTGCCTCATCGGCTTCTATCACATAGGCATTGCGCAAACGCACGCGCTTGCCAATGACCAGACGCTTGAATTTCTTATTGGCTTCTTCACGAAAGTCTTCCGCGTCAATATAGATTTCCCGGCCGAAGGGCAAGGTGCGCTCACCCAGGTCATCCCGATTGGGGTGTGAGGAAACAACAATTTCTTCTGTCTGATCTTCTGGATAATTAGTCAAAACAACCTTCAAAGGCCTTAATACGCACATCGCCCGAGGCGCGTTGGCATTCAGGTCATCCCTAATCGCGTGTTCCAGCATAGCGACATCGACCACGCCATCTTTTCGGGTAACCCCTATCATGTCGCAAAAATGGCGGATTGATGCTGCCGTGTACCCGCGGCGGCGCATCCCCGCGATGGTGGGCATACGAGGATCATCCCAGCCTCCAACGATACCGTCATCGACCAATTGTTTGAGCTTGCGCTTGCTGGTCACCGTATAGCTCAGGCTTAATCGCCCAAATTCATATTGACGCGGTGCACCAGGCACGGAAAGATTATCAAGAAACCACTCATAAAGCGGGCGGTGATCTGCAAACTCAAGGGTACAAATTGAGTGCGTAACACCCTCTATCGCATCTTCCTGGCCGTGGGCAAAATCGTAGGTTGGGTAAATCACCCAGTCCGAACCGGTCTGGTGGTGCACTACCTTGCGGATCCGGTACAGAATCGGGTCTCGCATATTCATGTTTGGAGCGCTCATATCAATCTTGGCGCGCAACACTTTTTCGCCCTCGGCAAATTCGCCCGCTTTCATGCGCTCGAGCAAGTCCAGGTTTTCCGTCGGGCTGCGCTCTCGATAAGGGCTGTTTTCCCCCGCTTCCGTCAGTGTGCCACGGTACTGTCGGGCTTCCTCGGCATTCAGATCACAGACATATGCCTTGCCTGCGCTGACCAATTCCTGGGCCCAGGCGTAAAACTGATCGAAATAGCTGGAGGCAAAACGCACCTCGCCACTCCATGTAAAACCCAACCAGCGCACATCCTCACAAATTGAATCAATATACTCCTGGCTTTCCTTCTCCGGATTAGTGTCGTCAAAACGTAAATTGCAGACGCCACCGAGTGAATCGGCCAGACCAAAATTAAGGCATATGGCCTTCGCGTGCCCCACATGCAAATAGCCGTTGGGTTCCGGTGGAAAGCGCGTAACCACCTGAGATACCTTTCCAGACGCCAGGTCATCGGCAACTATCGTATGTAAAAAATTACTGACGGGGGTGCTTTCCATAAGTCCTTCAAGGGCTGTCAAAACTGGGCGCGTATTATAGCGACACACAAGCACCTTAATATAGCCAATTAAACCCGGATGTGCCTGTATTCACATAAACAGTGGATTCTTTCGCCCAGGTTATTTGCCTACCCGTAAAAAGTCCGTATCATTGCCCAGCTTTTCTATAACAAGTGCAAGGAAGAAACAATGGTCATCATTCGCACAACTTTCGGCGAAATCAAACTTGAACTGGACGCTGAAAACGCGCCCAAAACCGTCGCAAATTTTCTCAAATATGCGCAGGACGGCTACTACGACGGTACTATTTTTCACCGCGTGATTGACAATTTTATGATACAGGGCGGTGGATTCGATACCAATATGCAGCAAAAACCCACCAGTGAACCCGTTGAAAATGAGGCTGACAATGGCCTGAAAAACGATTTTGGTACGGTTGCCATGGCCCGCACAATGGACCCTCACTCGGCGACAGCCCAGTTTTTTATCAATGTGAAGGACAACGACTTCCTGAACCACAGCGGCAAAAACATGCAGGGCTGGGGTTACACGGTTTTCGCCAAGATGACAGAGGGCTCTGAGGTTATCGACAAAATCCGCGCTGTGAGCACGGGTAGCCGCGACGGTCATCAGGATGTTCCCACCGAAGACGTCATCATTGAATCTGTCACCGTTGTAGAAGACTAAGGCTCACCCGAGCCGCGGCGATGTCTTATACTCTATTCATCTCCGACCTTCATCTCGATGCCGCCAGGCCGGCCATAACGCAGGCTCTGGCAGTTTTTCTTGATCAAAACAAACTCTGTGACAGCCTTTTTATACTCGGCGACCTGTTTGAAGCGTGGGTCGGGGATGATGACGACTGCGATCTGGCCCTGGAAATAACAAAGCTTCTATCAGATTTTTCATCTTCGGGCCCGGGCTTATATCTGATGCAAGGCAATCGAGACTTTCTTCTGGGTGAACGCTTCTGCACAGCCGTGGGAGCCCAACTGCTGCCTGACCCCACCGTTATCGATCTCTACGGCAAACCGACGCTTCTGATGCATGGCGACAGCCTCTGTACGGACGATGTCGACTACCAGGCATTTCGAAAAACGGCGCGAGACCCCAAATGGCAGGCAGACCTACTCAACCACAGTCTGGATGAGCGACGGGCCCTGGCCAAGCAGCTGCGCTCTATAAGTAAGGAGTCCAGCAGCAACAAGGCTGAGGACATTATGGATGTCACCACACACGAGGTGCATCGCATGATGACAGAACAGGGAGTAAAACAGCTCATACACGGGCACACTCACCGCCCCGCGCGGCATGAGGCCTCAAGCGGCACGCGCTGGGTACTAGGAGACTGGGACCAAAGAGGGTGGTTTATTCGGGCCGACAAAACTGAAGTAGAATTAGAAAATTTTAATATATAACAAATACTTATAGATAAATTCTAAGGCTTAACATCAAGTTTTTCCGGCGGCCCGCTGTGGAAGCGAAACTCACTATCCGCCTCCTGTATAAGCGCCCTCTCCGCCTCCAGCAACACCTCGAGGCGCTCCTCCACTTCCTGTGCAGAACTGGCCTCCTTTGCCAGTTGCAAATAGTCTTTAAAGTGTCTGGACTCCGACTTTAATAGCGAGGCATAGAACAGCGCAAGATCATCATCAAGCACCGGCACAAGCCTTGCGAAGCGCTCACAGGAGCGCGCTTCAATGATGGCGCCAACCAGCAGAGTATCCACCATTCGCCCGGGCTCAGTGTTGCGCATCGATTTGCGCAAGCCACCGGCATAGCGCGAAGCCGATATCTGCGGGTAATCTATGCCCCGCTCATGCATAATTGCAATGACCTGTTCAAAGTGGCGCAGTTCCTCACGCGCCAAACGCGACATTTTGTTGAGTAAGGTGTGATTACCCGCATAGCGGTACATCAAATTGAGCGCAGTGGCCGCAGCCTTTTTTTCACAATTTGCGTGATCAATCAGCATTATATCGGGATGCAATAAGGCCCAGTCGACCCAGGCAGCGGGAGTCTCGCAGCTCAAAAAAGCCAATATGGGGGCGATATCGGTTTTCGGTGTCATCTATCGGTTTGTCCTACAAAAAAATCGGGGGTAAGCATGTAACGGTCGTAATGGGCCTGGGAGAGCGTGAAAAACTCCAGGTCGATTTGCTCCTTGAGGGCCACCAGGGACGTCTCGCGAAATTGGATATCCACCTGAAACCCATAGTCCGCTGGCTGGGTTATCTGCCGGGCCCCGGCTTTAATCAAACTGTATACCCAGCAGTACTCATCGTGACGTTCAACGTAGGCGATCTGTTGAACACCCAATTGCCAGACCAGCAGATCTTTATCGATTACATGGATTTTATTACTGACACACTGGGACAAAAACTCGGACAGGCGCGCGTCTATTATCTGCTTTTGCTCTGGTGTATAGCTGTTCCAGTTTATGACTTCGTGGGCAAAGCGCTTACAGCCTCGACAAACGGTATCACCAATACCGGTGGAGCATACGCCAATGCAGGGCGTTTTTACGGATGGGCGGAGCATACTCAGGACTAGGTTTCCGACTCGGGATATTGCACCGGCGAGTGTACGATATCACCTGAGTGAATGCACGGTATAAGCGTTTGATTTATTTATCTTAAAGCTGATCTGGGCTATACTTCGCACCCGAATTCTCCTCCCGATCCCGCTATTCTTTGCGATAGGTTTCGGGGGAAATATTGCAACCTTGAAGGAGTTCTAACGTGCTTGAAGCATACCGCGAACATGTGGCCGAACGCGCCCAACAAAACATCCCGCCCAAAGCCCTGAGTGCTGAGCAAGTGGCCAGCCTGGTTGAACTACTCAAAAATCCGCCTACTGGTGAAGAAAGCTTCCTTGTGGACCTGATCACAGATCGTGTCCCCCCTGGCGTAGATGAAGCGGCATACGTTAAAGCGGGCTTTCTGTCTGCCATTGTTAGCGGTGAAGCTAACAGCCCGTTAATTGACAAGAACCTTGCCATTGTTTTGCTGGGCAACATGCACGGCGGCTACAACATTGAAACACTGGTGGCATCCCTGTCCAACCCGGACCTCGCGGCTCTGGCAGCCACCGAGTTAAAACACACCCTGCTGATGTTCGACGCCTTTCACGATGTGGCAGATCTCGCCACCGCTGGCAATGAGCATGCCAAAGCAGTAATGCAGTCCTGGGCAGATGCCGAATGGTTTACCACTCGCGACGCCGTGGCAGAATCAATCAAGGTAGCGGTATTTAAAGTTACCGGAGAAACCAATACCGACGACCTGTCACCCGCTCCAGATGCATGGTCTCGTCCCGATATTCCGCTGCATGCCCTGGCCATGTACAAAATGACTCGCGACGGTCTAACGCCCGAAGAGCACGGTGTCACGGGCCCCATGAAACAGGTGCAAGAAATTCAGGACAAAGGCATTCAAGTGGCCTTTGTTGGCGACGTGGTGGGCACCGGGTCTTCACGTAAATCAGCGACTAACTCTGTGTTGTGGTTCTTTGGCGATGATATTTCCGGCGTACCCAACAAAAAAGGCGGCGGCATCTGCATAGGCAACAAAGTGGCGCCCATTTTCTACAACACCATGGAAGATGCCGGAGCATTGGTTTTTGAAGCCCCGGTTGACGATCTGGGCATGGGCGATATCATTGAAATTCGCCCCTACGACGGAAAAATCCTTTCTGAGTCTGGTGATGTTCTATCTGAATTCGAACTCAAGTCAGATGTTTTACTCGATGAAGTCCGCGCTGGTGGACGAATCAACCTGATCATTGGTAGAGGCCTGACAGTTCGTGCCCGCGAAGCACTGGGGCTTGGTGAGACAGACCAGTTCCGCACACCAGCAACCCCCGTAGACACCGGTAAAGGATACACACTGGGCCAAAAAATGGTCGGACGTGCCTGCGGCGTTGACGGCGTTCGCCCCGGTACATACTGTGAGCCGCGCATGACAACGGTTGGCTCTCAGGACACCACTGGCCCAATGACCCGCGACGAATTAAAGGATCTTGCCTGCCTGGGTTTCTCCGCTGACCTGACCATGCAGTCCTTTTGTCACACAGCCGCATACCCAAAGCCTGTTGATATCGATACACAACACAACCTGCCGGATTTCATAATGACTCGCGGCGGCGTCTCGCTGCGCCCCGGCGACGGCATTATTCACTCCTGGTTGAACCGCATGTTGCTGCCCGACACAGTCGGTACTGGCGGCGACTCGCACACACGCTTCCCAATGGGTATTTCCTTTCCGGCAGGCTCGGGCCTGGTGGCTTTTGCAGCGGCCACTGGTGTTATGCCTCTGGACATGCCGGAATCGGTTCTGGTTCGCTTTAAAGGCGAAATGCAGCCGGGTATCACCCTGCGCGATTTGGTTCACGCCATCCCTTACTACGGCATTAAAGAAGGTCTGTTAACCGTAGAGAAAAAAGGTAAGAAAAATATCTTTTCCGGACGCATTCTGGAAATTGAAGGCCTCGGCGATCTTACCGCTGAACAGGCTTTTGAATTGTCTGACGCTTCTGCCGAGCGCTCTGCTGCAGGCTGTACCATCGCCCTTAACGAAAGCTCGGTCATCGAATACCTGAACTCCAATGTGGTTTTGTTGCGATCAATGATCGCCGATGGCTATGGCGATGCGCGCACACTGGAGCGACGCGCACAGAAAATGGAAGAGTGGCTGGCCAACCCAAGCCTGATGAAAGCCGATGCCGATGCCGAATACACTGCGGTGATTGAAATTGACCTGGCCGATGTGACCGAACCCATTGTGTGCTGCCCGAACGATCCAGATGACGCTCGCTTGTTATCTGAAGTGGCCGGCGACACAGTGGATGAAGTTTTCATCGGCAGCTGCATGACCAATATCGGCCACTTCCGGGCGGCCGGTAAACTACTACAGCAGCATAAAGGTGGAATATCCACTCGATTGTGGATTGTTCCTCCCACCAAAATGGATGAACATCAGTTGATGGAAGAAGGTTATTACAACATTTTCGGCGCCGCTGGCGCCCGGGTTGAAATGCCGGGCTGTTCTTTGTGCATGGGTAACCAGGCCCGAGTAGCGGCCAACTCCACTGTGCTGTCTACCTCAACTCGAAACTTCCCGAACCGTCTCGGCGATGGCGCTAATGTCTACCTGACGTCGGCAGAACTGGCATCAGTGGGCGCGATACTCGGTCGTTTACCAACGCCTGAGGAGTATATGGAGTACGCGAAGAATCTGGATGCCATGTCTGAGGAGATATACCGCTACCTCAATTTTGATCAGATAGCGTCCTTTCAGAAAAATGCGGAGGAAGGAAAGCGAATCGCCGCTATCGAGATTCAGGAAGTGCGTGCCTGATTAAGACCATCTTTGCTGCAATCACTCAACCCCGCTGAACGCGGGGTTTTTTGTGCGTGGCATTTATGCGGAGCTTATCGTCACTCTAAAGTTTCTGACCGCGCTATCGAGGTCACGCAACAACGTTGATCTGCGCTCATCGCCCAGGTACTTACCGGCGTATGCCAAATCTGTATACAAGTTTGTAATCTCATTAATTTCCAGTGCGTCGGCTGGCAAGAGATTTTTTGCTCTTACCGCAAATGCGCCAGGAGGTTCTCCAACATCGCGGGGGACACCTTGTTTAGCAAGGCGGGCGCAAAACGTGAGATAGTATTTATCCTCCGGATTTTGGTGTCGGATTTTGCGCTTGCCCATCAGAGAAAAACCTACCGGAACAAGAATCAACGCCCCCGTACCAAGCAAAATAGCAGCAAATTTTCGAGCGTCAAACTCACCCAGCAATTCTTCAAGAAATTCATACTGCCGTTCACTGTCATAACCCACTATCCAGCTCTGCCAACGCCAGGTCAGTGCGTCATAGCGCAGTCTTAAAGTATTCAGCCAAACTACACTGCGATAACGCAATGGCGACAGGGGTGAGCTGGACAAAAAGGAGCCCTCCTGCGCCATCGCCTGTTCAAGTCCCCACTCTATTCGATCCGGAGATACCGCAGCCGTAGGGTCTACTCTTACCCAACCCTCCCCCTCCAGCCATATCTCTGCCCAGGCGTGGGCATCAAACTGATGCACGATTACTGTTGAGTTTACCGGATTAATCTCACCACCCTGATAACCTGCAACGATCCTGGCTGGAATACCAGCCGCTCTCATCATTACGGCAAACGCGTAGGCGTAGTGCTCGCAAAATCCACGCCGCGTCTGAAACAGAAATTCATCCATGGCATGCTCACCCAGCAGTGGTGGCTGCAAAGTATATACATAGGGCTCGGAATTGAATTTTTGCAATACAGCATCAACAAAGTCGCGATTGCTGGCACTGCTTAGACGAAGCGTACGGGCAAACTCCTGTGTCCGTGGATTACTGCCCTGGGGCAGGACCAATTCAGTTTGACGCCGCCAGTTGGAAAGCTCCGGCTCCAAAATAGTATCCGGCCAACTCTGCACCGTGTAGTGGTATTCGTCTTCAAGGACAACGGGCGAAAAAATCCGGTAATCGCTGGTATTCATTACTTTCGGCTCATCGGACGTCGCATGACGCAAACCGTATAACCAGTTTTGCTGCGTGGGCTCCATAATAACGCTGTAGAGGATAGGCTCTCCGCCAAGCTGCGGAACAATCGGTCTACGGTGTTCAACCGGCACATCATAGTATTGAAGACTGCTCCAGGCGCCATCCTGTAGACGACTCATAACCAGGCCCCGCCAATAAAGATCAGTTTTATCTGGAATGGGGCCGGTGAACTTCGCCCGGAATGCCACCTCAGCAGACTGGCTGAGATTGGAAATATCACCGGGGCGCAAGAAATCACTCATACCGGTCTTGGCGGTATGGCTCTTAATCGGGACTGTCCACAAAGGGCCGATTCTGGGAAACAGGAAAAACAAAACCAGCATAAGTGGAATAGACTGAGCCAACATCACAAGCGCTAGGCGAATGGTTCGGAAATTAAAACGATCCTGGCCAGGCTGGTGCAGGGCTATAAGAGCGGTGGTAATCAAAACGACGTTAAAAATCGAATACAGCACAATCAGTAAATCCTGGGTAAACAGGAATTCTGTGACGCAGACAAAATAGGCTAGAAACAAAAGCACATAGCCATCTTTGCGAGTGGCAAGTTCAATCAGTTTTAGCGCAAAAGCGGCCAGCAACAATGCCACAGTAGGTTCCAAGCCAATGACACTGCCATAACTAAAATATATCCCGGCAAAGGCGATCAGGATTAAAACTATTTTTACCAACCTTCCAGGAAAGGACCAGCGCCCAGCGTAAACCTGTATTCGCCACATCGCAGCGAACACATAAACCGCCAAAACCCAAATGGGAACACGCTGTATATGCAGTGCAACCAAACTGAACTGCGTGATAATAATCCACACCAATGCATTGCGCGGGATCTGCTGCTCTGCTTTCACAGATGCCGCTCGCTGACACCGTATAGCGCCAATTCTTTCAGCACAGTATCTCGATGTTTTTCACCCACCTGCGGTTCTATCTGCAGGCCTGGAAGCCTCAACCCATACTCATCGCCGCGCGACTCAAATTCCATCGCCCAGTAACAAAGATGCGACAGACGTTGCTCTATACCCAACCCCGGAAACATATCCCAATCCAGCCACACACTGCGATCAGCATACGCAGTATATTGTTTACTCTGCAGGTTCTGTCCCTTTGCCAGCCCCTTCCAGTGCACCTGTTTGAGTGAATCTCCGCGACGGTAATTCCGGAAACCAGAAAAATCATCATTGCCATCAATCGGCTGGGAGGCGCCGTCCGGTTGGTCGGTGGCAAGACCCGACAGTGCCTCACTGACCACAGGGCTCGGGTAGACCAGCGCGTGAAGATCCAGATCAAGCCATGTCCAGCAACGCAACAAACCCAGAGGATAGGTGGACTCCAGCAACAGCCGCCCTGGACTATACCAGCCCCGCCCGCCAACAGCTTTGTGTAGTCTTACTCTGACACTGTCCTGGTCGATCAGATTTATGACACGCTCGCTGCCCTCGGGCCAGGCTGCTCTGAGGGCGACATAGGGCCGACGACGACCTTTCTCAATAACAACTTCAAACTCTGATTGCTGCCCTGGAAAGGCTGACTGGGCGCGCACTGCATGAATAGTCAAACCCGACAAATTTGCGTAGGTGTGTAAAACACCTACCACAAATAACGTCGCCAACAGAAATGTTAGGGCATAAGTCATATTGTTTTCGTAATTGATGCCGGTAATAAGCATCACCAGAAGACTAAGACCAAAAAAAAGACCGACGCGGGAGGGAAAGATAAAAATGCGTCTTTGGTCCAGGGTGATGGACCTGGACGGAGGTATGCGTCGATTAATCCACTTGCGGAAACGCGCCTGTAAGTGCTGTCGAATTTGCCCGGAGCTTATGTGGTTTTTGTCAGTCTGCGACATATTTCAAACGCACCCATCATGGGTTTATCACGTCTACCTGGCTTTGCAATTGCGCTACCAGAGCATTGCTGTCGCCAGCATAATCACTGCTGGGAATCAGTCTATGCGCTGCTACTGCCGGCAGTACCATCTGTAAGTCTTCGGGTACTAAATGTCCCCGGCTGTTCATCACCGCCCAGGTCTTGGCACTATCGAGCAGTGCCAGTGCGCCGCGTGGAGACAATCCTACTGCAAACTCAGGTGATTGACGGGTGTAAGCCACCAAGCGTTGTAAGTAATCGAGCAGGTTGTCAGAAGCATGCACTTGCGCGACTGCACCACGTATCGCTTGCAACTGCTCAACGGAGACACAGTGCCTGGCGCGAGTGCTGGACTGCGCACTGTCACCACGCTGAAACATTGCACGTTCGGCACCCGGATCTGGGTAGCCCAGTTCCAGACGCATGAGAAATCGATCAAGCTGCGATTCAGGTAGAGGGTATGTCCCCGACTGATGAATAGGGTTTTGAGTGGCAACAACAAAAAAGGGCTCGGGCAATGATCGCGTTTCGCCCTCAACCGTTACCTGTCCCTCAGCCATGGCCTCAAGCAATGCACTTTGGGTTCGCGGTGTGGTTCGGTTAATTTCATCTGCCAACAGCAACTGCGTAAAAATCGGTCCCGGATGAAAACTGAAAGTCGCGTCATTGCGGTCAAAAACCGAGACGCCGAGTATATCGGCGGGCAGTAAGTCGCTGGTGAACTGCACGCGCTTGTAATCCAGGCCAAGCACATCAGCCAGAGCGTGTGACAAGGTAGTTTTACCCATACCGGGCAAATCCTCAATCAGCAAATGCCCTTTTGCGAACAGACAACACAAAGCCAGCCTCACTTGCTGCTCTTTGCCCAAAAGAATCTTGCCAACTTCGGCCACCGCCGTGTCTATCACTGCCTGTAACTGCATTTAAGCTTCCCGACTCGCGCTTGCTAAAGGATCAAACGATTAACGTATGGCCGCAAAACCCCGTTCAAGGTCTGCCTTTAAATCATCCACATGCTCAAGCCCAACCGCCACCCGTATGAGGTTGTCCGTGATACTTGCCAGCTCTCTGTCTTCGGGTGTCAGACGACTGTGAGTAGTGGTTGCAGGATGAACAATCGTCGTTTTGGCATCACCCAAATTAGCTGTGAGTGACATAATGCGCGTGCCATCAATACACTCCCAGGCTTGTTGCTTGCCGCCCTTTAATCGAAATGAGAGAACACCGCCAAAAGCCTTTTGCTGTTGCAAGGCCAATGCGTGCCCGGGGTGCGACTCAAGCCCAGCATAAAAAACCTGCTCAACGACCTCCTGTTCTTGCAACCAGCTTGCCAACTCAAGCGCGGATTTACTGTGTGCATCCATTCTCAAGCGCAGCGTCTCCAGACCCTTGAGAAACACCCAGGCATTAAAAGCGCTCATGGTTGGACCGCAGGTACGCAAAAACCCGACAACCTCTTCCATGAGTTCATGGGAGCCGACCACAGCACCACCCACACAGCGACCCTGGCCATCGAGATATTTGGTGGCCGAGTGCACAACGATATCTGCGCCCAATGACAACGGAGTTTGCAACGCGGGCGTGCAAAAACAATTGTCGACGACTAACAGGCAATCATTTTCCTTGGCCAAGTTTGACAGTGCGTCCAAATCGGCCACTTCACAAATCGGATTGGAGGGCGTCTCCAGAAATAACAGTGCTGTATTGGGCTGGATTGACCGGCGCCACATATCTATATCCAGCAAAGAAACAAAGGTGACTTCAACACCAAATTTGCCCATAAATTTGGCAAACAAATTGACGGTTGTACCAAACACGTTCCGGGAACACACCACATGGTCGCCGGATTTCAGCAAAGCCATACAGGTACTGAGGATTGCCGCCATGCCCGACGCCGTGCCCACAGCCTCCTGCCCGCCCTCCATAGCCGCTATTCGCTGCTCGAAGTTTCTTACCGTTGGATTGGTGTAACGAGAATACACATTGCCGGGTTGCTCACCTGAAAAGCGCTCGGCAGCATCTTTTGCACTGTCAAACACATAGCTTGAAGTGGTGTATATGGCCTCGGAGTGTTCTCCCTGCGCCGAGCGCACCTGCCCGGCTCTTACCGCTAAAGTCTCTGGCTGAGCTCCGATCAGGGCTTTTTCTATATCGTTATCTCTCATGGTGTTTCTTCTGACCATTTTTCAGGCGTCATTGTGTAGACCTACTACCGCACCGGCGGCCTGTTGCGCGGCGCGTTGTTCACTCTGGCTTTCATCATTACGTAGGGATTCTATGCGATCCAGATAATTTTTATCGACATCACCCGATACATAACAGCCATTGAATACCGAGCAGTCGAAATCAACAATATCTGGATTGCCATCGTGTGAACATTTCACAAGATCATCCAAATCCTGGAAAATCAGCCAGTCTGCTCCTATTAATTCACATATTTCTTCTACTGTCCGTCCATGTGCAATCAGTTCATTGGCAGAGGGCATATCAATGCCATACACATTCGGGTGACGCACGGGCGGTGCAGCCGACGCAAAATACACTTTGTTGGCCCCCGCATCTCTTGCCATTTCAATAATCTGACGACAGGTGGTACCGCGCACAATAGAATCGTCGACCAGCATGACATTTTTGCCCTCGAACTCCAGCGGCACGGGGTTGAGTTTCTGCTTCACCGATTTCTTTCGTGCACTCTGTCCGGGCATAATAAACGTCCGCCCTATATAGCGGTTCTTCATCAGCCCCTCTCGAAACTTGATACCCAATCCAGTCGCCATAGCCTGAGCGGCGATTCGGCTGGTATCCGGAATCGGGATAATGACGTCAATATCATGATCGGGCCGCTCTGCCAGAATTTTTTTGGCCAGTGCTTCGCCCTGGCGCATCCTGGTCTTGTATACCGAGATTCCATCCATTAATGAGTCGGGCCGCGCGAAGTACACATGCTCGAAAATACAGGGTTTTAATTGCGGGTTGGCAGCACACTGCTTGCGATGGAGCACCCCACTGGCATCAATATAGATCGCTTCTCCTGGAGCCACATCGTTTATCAGCGTGAAACCCAATACGTCCAACGCCACGCTTTCAGAGGCAATCATGTAATCGGTACCGTCACTGGTCTGGCGTTTCCCCACAACAAGAGGACGAATGCCAA
>JBALVT010000309.1:0-765 GCA_036961345.1 Halioglobus sp. | reverse complement strand
GTTGAGGTCGCGCTGACGCCCGGCACGAGGTAGGTCGCAAGCCAGATGCCAAGCCCGGTGATTAGTGTTCTAAGTAAGATTCCTATCATGAGCCTAATTTACCATCGTAATTTTAAACGTGCTACCCGGTAGCGGTCTCTGGGCAATAGCGGCGGGCCATCATTACCCGTACTCAACCTTTTACCTAGGATCGGAAACCGTGATCTGTCGCGGTTTTTACGTTCAGCCTTGGGAAGGGAGTCAGTCGCCCCAACTATCTGTAAAAAGAATATCCTCAACCGGTTTACGCTTGAGCTTAGTCAATTGCTTCACCGGTTTGCCCAGAGGCATGATAGTTGCCACCGCCCAATGGGGCGGAATATCGAGCAGCGCCTGAATCTCTGGTTCCTCGCCAACACCCCAGGTGGTCATCGTCCCACCGTAACCCTCATTGCGCGCCGCCAGCAGAATGTTCCAGGCCAGCGGATAGATCGAGCCGCCGCTTATCAGGCCGATACGATCCAGGTCCTTATCCATACTCGCGATCAGCGACAGGTCAACGGTGACCACCAACAGCGTAGGCGCGTTGTGGATATGAGCGACCAACCATTCAGGGGCTTCGGCTTGTGCAACCTGTTCGTTGGTAATGGCGCTGGGATTGATTGTGTTAAGAGGATTTTCTTCTGCTTGCTTCTCAAGTAGGTAGCGGGTGGCGGTAGGTAGCGACAGTTGAGCGATGCGTTCCTTCTTCGCGGTGTCGGCTACGTTGATGATGCGCCAACCCTG
>JBALVT010000308.1:0-911 GCA_036961345.1 Halioglobus sp. | reverse complement strand
CTGATTACACCGGCCAGACCTACCTGGATATCTTGCAAACGGTTCGACATGCCGCGCCTGATATGCATATTCATGCCTTTTCTCCGTTGGAGGTGTGGCAGGGCGCTAGCACACTGGGTTTGGGTATTGAAGATTATCTTCGCCAATTGCAAAAATCGGGTTTGAACACGCTGCCGGGCACTGCAGCTGAAATCCTGCACGACGAGGTACGGGCAAAATTGTGCCCCGACAAACTCAATACGGCGCAGTGGCTGGAAGTCATGGAGGCTGCTCACGCAGTGGGATTCAAAACCACGGCAACAATTATGTACGGGCATATCGACGAACCCCGTCACTGGGCCAGGCATTTAATGGAAGTCCGCAACTTGCAGGTGCGTACGGGTGGTTTCACAGAGTTTGTACCTCTGCCATTTGTGCACATGGAAGCGCCGATGTACCTCAAAGGGCATTCGCGCAAGGGGCCTAGTTTTCGAGAGGCTATCTTGATGCACGCTGTTGCCAGGCTGGTTTTCCACGGTCTGATCGATAACATACAGGCCTCCTGGGTCAAAATGGGGGCAGACGGTATCAGGGCGTGTCTCAATGCCGGTGTGAATGACTTAGGCGGCACTTTAATGAATGAGAGCATTACCAGGGCAGCAGGCTCCAGTCACGGGCAGGAATGGTCGCCTCGTATCATGGAGGCCGAGATTGAATCTTCTGGTCGCACGCCCAGAATGCGCACCACCTTGTACCGAGATGCGGGCGACGATAGGAAAAGCGCAGCGCTTGGTGCGCTGGAGTTAATTGCGGTGGCAAATGAAGATGCCGGCAAGTTCCAGCGTGGGAAGCGATTAAAACCACAGATCAGCGCGCCACTGCGTGTGGTGCCAAGCAATTCGACTCCAGAGCAGGTTGTATTAATCGCGGCC
>JBALVT010000307.1:0-946 GCA_036961345.1 Halioglobus sp. | reverse complement strand
CCATTGGCGCCCCCTATCAGGCAGAGCATGTGATGCATAATTTCGCCGCTTCGTTGGACGATATCCGCGAGAGTGGCGAGGCCCAGGTGACCCTCGCAGGTCGCAGCTTCACCATCAGGAAACAATTCATCGACGATCTTGAGCGCTATGAGGCTGACGGCATTGGTAAACTACGCAAGGCTTTGCTGGTGATGCACTCTCCAGTGGACGACACGGTAAATATCAGCGAAGCGGAGAAAATCTATGTGGCGGCGCGACATCCCAAAAGCTTTGTAAGCCTGGACGACGCGGATCACTTGCTGTCGCGCAAGGCAGACTCCGAATACGTTGCGACGACGATTGCCAGCTGGGCCAGCCGCTACCTGCCGGCGCAGACCGCGTCTGTCGCCGTGTCCCTGGCCACCGGGCATGTTCTGGTAGAGGAAAAGAATCACCGCTTCACCCAGCACGTGCATAGCGACAGCCACTACTGGCTGGCAGATGAGCCAAGGTCTGTGGGCGGCGACAATACCGGACCGGATCCCTACGAGCACCTGCTCGCTGCTCTGGGGGCCTGCACCGCGATGACCTTGCGTATGTATGCCGATCGCAAATCGCTGCCACTGGAAAACGTGAAAGTGGAGCTCAAGCACAGCAGGGACTACCACAAGGACTGCGAGGGTTGCGACGAGCAACCGGCCAGGATCGAGATCATTGATCGCGTGATATCCCTGACCGGAGACCTAACTGAGGCACAGCGAGATCGCCTGTTGCAGATTGCCGATCGCTGCCCTGTTCACCGTACCCTACATAGCGAATTACAGGTTAAAACCTCATCGCTTATAAATTAAGGGTGAATACACCGGTATGTTCCCTGATGGCTACTCCCACTGGAGCGCCGACAAACCTGATCGCGAGCTCATTGTCAGCGCCCGAGTGGGCGCGGCATGTGAAATCGCAGTCAACT
>JBALVT010000306.1:0-964 GCA_036961345.1 Halioglobus sp. | reverse complement strand
ATAGGGTTATGGAAGACACACCCTCCGACTATGCTGAGGAGATGGGCGACAGCTCATGGACCCGAGTTGAATGGTCACCTCTGCGCATTTAGTCATCTCCGCGGAGATTTTCGGCACCCAGTGGGACGAAAAACCTGCCTAAAGCCTTGACGAGGAAGCATAGTCAATTGGCAGTACCCAGTTTTATTTGCTGTCTCTTTATCGTTGACGAGTTTCCTTAACATCTTCCGCCAGCCAAACCTTTATCAATGATTGATACGGCATATCCCGCTTATTAGCTTCGATTTTAATACTATCCAGCAAGCCTTCAGGTAACCTCAGCGAAATCGTCTTCGTTGACGGTTTCAGATTTGACAGCGACACAGATTCAGCCTTAGTCCAATCAACATAGTCGTTCGAATCGTGTGTTTCCCAAAACGTTCGCTCTTCTTGCTCTGTTTTAAATTTTGGCGCTTTCTTAACTTTTCTCATAAATCGATCTCTCCTTCCGGTGCATATCTCGCGCTGAGATTACCCGGATTAACGTCCCACCACTTCTCAGAGTAAACGTAACGTGTAACTGCCTGGCTGAATCCGTTTTACCCAAGGCATGATATCGGGCTTCTTTTTGGCTGTGTTTGCCATCTTGTAACAACAGGAGCGGGGCATTGAAGAATAGCTGTTCAGCCTCAGATTGGCTAACATCATGCTTATCAGCACTTTTACGGGAATTACCCGAGTCCCAGTCAAAACCTGAAATTTCACCCAAATTGATCATCGATGTATATTACCATCATATACACGACTTGCAACCGAGAAGAGTGCCGAATGTTCGAAAGGGTACTGACAATTCAACTTTCGGAGGCCGCCAATTATCCCCCGTTTGGAGTCATAAAACCGCCCTACGCCATTCTGTAAACGCACCCACCCTCAGATCCCGATAGTGTTCAGCCCTGACCCTAGTCGCTTCATGCGATTGTTCCGC
>JBALVT010000305.1:0-1218 GCA_036961345.1 Halioglobus sp. | reverse complement strand
GCTGGCCAAAATGCCCGTGAGCGATTGTTATAAGGCGCTGATTCGTGAAAGCCGTGATGCTAATAACCGCGCGAAAGTGAAAAACAGCTAACATCCCCAGGCCGGCGATGAACAACGGCTATGAGCGATGACGTTCGAAGTAATTGGCAGTACCTTCAACATGGCATCCGACCCAAAAATTGCCTATAGTCTTAGGACAATAATTTATAAGAAGTATCAACCTGGTCGGGTCAGGAACCCTTCCGGCACCCCAGAGGAAAAGGTAATGGATCTATCTAAACTAACAATCAGTCTTTTGTTTTCAATATGTGTCGCCACCTCCGCCTGTTCTGACCGGGGTGGCGAAACAGACGCGGTAGCGGTAGCGCAACCAACAAACAACATGAAAGCTGCCAACGTCGACACTGAACGCCTGCTAGGTGCAGCTGATGATGGCGCCAACTGGCTTTCATACGGTCGCACTTATGATGAGCAGCGTTTCTCGCCGCTGACCACAATCAACGATAGGAATGTGGCCAAGCTCGGATTGAGCTGGAGTGCCGATTTGAACACCGCCCGCGGTCAGGAGGCGACACCGATCGTGGTCGATGGCGTGCTTTACATTTCAACCGCCTGGTCGATGGTCATGGCTTTTGATGCTGCAACAGGTGCGCCGCTTTGGACTTACGACCCTCAAGTGCCGCGTGAAAAGCTCATCGATGTTTGCTGTGATGCGGTCAATCGAGGCGTTGCAGTATACCAAGGCAAAGTGTTCGTTGGCACTCTCGCCGGCCATGTTGTCGCACTGGATGCCAGCACTGGTAAGGTCGTGTGGGACAAGTTAAGTATCCCACAAGGGTCACATATGGCGATCACCGGGGCGCCGCGAGTGGTAAAGGGCAAGGTATTGATTGGCGCGGCTGGAGCTGAGTACCTCACCCGTGGCTATTTGGCGGCCTTCGATGCCGAAACCGGTGAAGAAGCCTGGCGCTTTTACACGGTACCCGGTGACCCAGCGCTGCCTTTGGAAGGCAAGCACCTCGAGGCCGCGGCAAAAACCTGGAGCGGCGAATACTGGAAACTCGGCGGTGGCGGCACAGTATGGGATTCGATCACCTATGACCCGATAACCGATCTCGTTTATTTCGGCACGGCAAATGCCGAGCCCTGGAGCCCCGCCGTTCGCAACAGCACTGCCGGTGATAATCTCTATACCGCGTCGATCGTAGCCATCAGGCC
>JBALVT010000304.1:0-1249 GCA_036961345.1 Halioglobus sp. | reverse complement strand
CGAAAGTGGATCTTAACCTGATATACACGTCACCGCAGGGCAACTGGTTCGTCTCTGCCTATGGCAAAAATGTCACCGATGAAGAGGTGATGGTATCCCTTTCTAACATCGGTATCGCCACTGCTGGATTCGCGGCCCCACGAACCTATGGGATGCGTGCCGGTTATAACTGGTAACGCGCTCTAACTCGATTTTTCAACTAGAGGCTCTGACATGTTTGTGCGGATCGTCAAAACAGTGCTGGTGGTAATTGTTCTGCTGGCACTTCCCATTGTGTATTTCGGCTACCAGTTTTACCACACCGGTGAAGACTATGGTCTAAGCCGACAGCTGGCCGATACGGCCACCGAACGCAGCACGCGTTACGGCCAGGTGATTGGGTTTATTGATAATAATGAGTCCCATACCTGGATGGGTATTCCTTACGCCCAGGCGCCAGTGGGTGAACTGCGCTGGCGCGCACCGCTAGAGCCGCAGTCCTGGGAAGGTACCTACGAGGCGCTACAAGCAGGAGACTTCTGCAAGCAGTTTGGCTCACAAATGGAGAGTCGCCCACCCAGCGAGTGGGGTAAGCCCATAGGCTCAGAAGATTGTCTGAAACTGAATATCTTCGCACCTGCCTTCGCAGCCGATGCCGTGCCCGAGGGGGACCAGCGCCTGCCTGTGATGGTGTATGTGCACGGCGGCGGTAACATGGTGGGTTATGCCAACCAGTTCAAATATTCCGGCACCCAGTTGGCGAACACCCACGATGTTGTTGTTGTCACCTTTAATTATCGTCTCGGCCCCTTTGGCTGGTTTTCCCACCCTGCACTAAACAGCGGTGGCTCTGCTGAGGATCAATCCGGCAATTACGGTAACCTCGACAGCATACGCGCGCTCAAGTGGGTGCAGGACAACATCGAGGCCTTCGGCGGCAACCCGGATAATGTGACCTTGTTTGGAGAATCTGCCGGTGGCATGAATACCTTTGTATTGCTGGCTTCGCCACTGGCACAAGGCCTGTTTCACAAGGCCATTGTTCAAAGTGGCATCACCACCAAGACCACGCCGCTGAGCTCCGCTCAGAATTACGTGAATAGCGCCGAGCCAGGTGATAAAAACAGTAGCCGCGAAGTGCTGAATAGTTTTCTGGTAGCCGATGGTCTGGCTGGCAGTCGCCAGGAGGCCACCGAGTATCAAAACGGCATGAGTAGCGCTGAGATAAGCGACTATTTGCGCAGCAAGAGTGCCGATGATTTGCTGAACA
>JBALVT010000303.1:0-1327 GCA_036961345.1 Halioglobus sp. | reverse complement strand
CAACGGTACTACTTCCTGAAAGGCGAAAACAGAAAAGTGTCGAAGATGATGTTGAAAATAACCTCGTTCCGCACAGCATCAGCCGCAGCAGCACATCCCGACAGCCAGTAAAAACAGCGTTGAACGTGCCCAAGCGTGAACGACGCAAAACTGGCGAAGGCGCCAGCCGCACTTTAAAACAATCTGGAGCACCCAATTTTTTTACGCTGAGACCATTTCGTAACAACGCAGAAATTACCCAGCGCGCCGTCCGCTCACAGGGGATAATGCAAATTGCATTTGCCGCCTCAGTGGTCGCCTTTTTGACCTTGGCGATATTATCCATACGCTACCTCACAATGCCTGAAACAGCCGAAATATCCGGCGCCAGCGCCATAGCGAGCAATCAACAGTCCCAATTGCTACTGCAAGCAGAAGGCACTTTACTCCTCCACGATCGGGCCGGCGTGCCAACCACTACCCTAACATTTGACGCTTTGGGGCTGCCACCCAGCACCAGAATACTGGCCTTTACGGCGGACGATAACCTCCTGCTCGACCCGGTACACCCCGGGCGCACCTCGGCCGCCGAACACGAAAGCGGGGCATTGCTGCGCTGCGATATCAAACAATCGACATGCGCGCCCTTAAAGCTGCCAGCAGTTATCGAAACAGCCAGCGCAGTGACGATAGAGTCTAGAACCGATGCGCTTTACATTGCCGATGCCACCGCCGGTGAAGTATTCAAAATAACGGACCAGGGGGAACTGATAGCCTGGTCGAGCGCAACCATACCGAGTCGACCCATTGTGCGATTACACGGCGGTCTGCTTTTTATCAACAGCGCGGTTGCCCCTGCCATTAGCATATTTAGACCCGACAACCAGGCATTTGGAGCGCAACTCGATGAGATTTTGTTACTGCCGGCTGCAGCAGTAAATTCCCAACAAAGCCAGGTACGGGATTTTGTCTGGTCAGCTGATCATTGGTGGGTAATCCTTGCCAATCCGGATACAGGTCACGCTGCCGTTTACCGCTTTGATGAACAGTGGAATTACGTAAGCCGCCCCACTTTGAAAGACGGAAGCCTGCCCGAGCAGTTACTATCATGGGCAGATAAAACACTGGTACTGGACCATAGACGAACAGATATCCAACGCTTCAATGCCCAGGGCGATCCAGAGGCACCCTTTGCCTCGGAATCCCTGAAAACACTGATTGACGATCACAATCATTCCCGGGCGCTAACTACCACATTGTGGCATTTCACCTTAGGCGCACTGGCTGCCCTGGCCATGATTTGTTTGTGCGTCGGCCTCTTGCACAGACTGCAAAATCTGGTCTACAG
>JBALVT010000302.1:0-1383 GCA_036961345.1 Halioglobus sp. | reverse complement strand
GCACAGCCATGCGACCCAGAGGAATTGTCGCTCCCACAGCGGCGATTCCATCGGCATCACCGTAGTGCAAATGCGATTGCTCCGTCTCGGTTAGACCAACAACGACTGCGTTTACTCGGACTTTCGGTGCCCATTCTACAGCCAATGACGTGCCTAGATTAACCAGGCCTGCTTTGGCGGCGCCGTAGGCAGCTGTGCCCGGAGAAGGGCGGATAGTGCTGACACTGGCGATATTGACAATGCTGCCGCCCGTTTCCTGTTGCTGCATGACTTTATTCGCCGCCTGACTGAAATTCAGTGGCGCTATAAGGTTGAGCCGAATGATCGATTCGGAGAATCGGGGTGAGACCGTTGCCGCGTCGGCGTGGGGGGCACCGCCGGCGTTATTTACCAATACATCAAGGCGACCAAATTTCTCTACCGCAAACCTTATACAGGCTTCGATCTGTTCGAACACTCGTACATCGCATGGCGTGAAAAGAGCTTCATTACTGCCGCTCTTTGGCAGTACTTCCGGCTCGGAACGTCCGCAGATCAGAACATTGGCCCCAGCGGCAAGAAAGGATTCAGTAATTCCCCTGCCAATACCTTTGCCGCCGCCAGTTACGATAACGGACTTACCCTTAAAATCCAGAGGGTTATTCATAGCCGCTTGCTCCTTATATAGAATGACTTGTTTGTTATATCCTCGCTGGATGGCCTACTTGTGATCGGGCAAGGATTTACATAAGATGCCCCAGCGGTGCCCATCCTAACGTAAATCTTTGAAGCTGGACATTGACGGCGCTTGCTGCTGGCCACTAATTCTGGCCGGTTTTGCATACTGAACTTCTTGTTAAAAAATCGATTGGGAACATTGTTTATGACTACAGAAAATTTACCCATACTGGCCATTTTGGGTGGTACCGGAGATCTCGGTACAGGATTGGCGCGTCGTTGGGCACAGGCGGGTTATCAAGTCATTATTGGATCGCGAACCGCTGAAAAAGCTGAGGCGGCCGCTGCAGATTTGCGCGAGGTTATGGCTGAGCGGGGTTTGGCAGAAATAACTGTTCAGGCGATGGAGAACCTCGCTGCGGCGACTGCAGCAGATATTGTCACTTTAACGGTGCCGTTCAGTCATCAGGCCAGTACTTTGGAATTGGTCAAGCCGGTGTTACAGGGGAAAATTCTAATCGATGTCACTGTGCCGCTTGTTCCGCCCAAAGTTGCCCGGGTACAAATGCCCGCGCAGGGCAGTGCAGGTCAAATTGCGCAGGAAATACTCGGAGAAGACGTTAGCGTGGTATCTGCGTTTCAGAATGTGGCCGCTCATCATCTGCAGGAAGGCAAGGGCATAAGTTGTGACGTTCTTGTTAGTGGCAATAAGAAAGTGGCCAGAGA
>JBALVT010000301.1:0-1444 GCA_036961345.1 Halioglobus sp. | reverse complement strand
ACCAAGGGGCTCGGTGATGGTGCGCTGCAGGGCCTTGAAAATACCCTTCCGGTGAGCCCAAGCAACGATAATGCGGTGCGAGTATTGGGAACCTGTTATGTGAAAGACAAAAAGCCCACTGTTTGGGAAGTGCCGAAAGGTTCAAAAAACTATATTGTCAGCGATGGAACTCCGTTGAGCCCAAGTTTCCCTAACGCTTCCTATGCAAGCAGTGACTGTTATTTCCTGCAATTCTTTAACGTGCTGGAAGATGGAAGTATTCAGAGCATTGCTACTTATCCCCAGCCCACGACGGGGGTTGTTGTCGCCGACTCTTGTTGGATGTCAATGGACGTGTCTGGACAGTTTACTATCAATTGATCTGCGACCGTCAGCCTCATGCTTTCTATTGACTCTGTAAACTGATACTGTTTTTGAATGGTAACCGCTTGGGTGCTCAAAAAACCGCCAGAGGTTTTACTTGAAGATATTAATGGGCTCTTGGCCTGTTATTCTAGTTTGACCGGGCAAACCCATATCCTTGATACATTTCCTGCTGAAATCCTGCGGTCGCTGGCCGATGGGCCGAGAACCGCATCAGAGATAAAACATAGCTTGGCAGAGCTCATTGATGAGGAGGTCGACTGGTTCGATAAGATCAATGAGGTCCTGGCAGAGCTACATAGCCTGCAGTTGCTTGACGCCCGGCCAGCATGAGGCTTGGTGATCTAAAGCGGCCCGCGTTAGCCCGCCTGGCCAGGAGTCCGGGGCTGCGCTTCCGGGTTGGGGCATTTGTGATACGGCTACAGTCGGATGTCTCGATATTTCTCGACGCTTTGGCCGACTTTTATGCCCCGGTGCAGCTACTCGCGGACGATGAACCTGCTCACTACCACGTGTCTATCAATCGGGTACGCGGTTTACGCCGCTGGGTAAGGCCCCAGGTCCAGTTTACGGTCGATGGACTGCAACCCTTCGATCCCTACCCGCTGGATCATGCGTTTCCCATGTATGAGTGGGGACTTAACTGGTGCATAGGAACAACGGCTCATTACCACCTGTTGCTGCACAGCGCCGTGGTTGAAAAACAGGGGCGTGGGCTAATCTTGCCCGCTATCCCGGGCTCAGGGAAGAGTACGCTCTGTGCTGGCCTGGTCAGCCGTGGGTGGCGTCTTTTGTCGGATGAATTTGGTGTAATCCGCCACAGTGATGGCAGGGTTCAGCCGTTACCCCGGGCTGCGCCCCTGAAGAACGAGTCTATCCAGATTATCAGGGACTTCGCACCTGAATTGAAGCTGGGTCCCCTGTTCGAGCGAACCCGCAAAGGCAACGTCGTCCATATGGCCCCGCCGGCGGAGTCTTTGCTGCGCCAGGATGAAGCGGTAAGCCCCCGCTGGGTGATTTTCCCAAGCTACCGCGCGGGTGAGGCAATGGCGCTGAGGAGGCAGTCCAGCGCCGTGGCATT
>JBALVT010000300.1:0-1468 GCA_036961345.1 Halioglobus sp. | reverse complement strand
CGGCCACTGCCGTTCCAGAACCCGAGTGCCGTACGTCAGGCAGAAGAGCTACTGGGCCAACAGATAGAGTCACTCAACAATGCCTTCAACGCGGTTTTGCTACCGATACAGCAACTGATAGCGAAGAACCCCGGCAATATTCCTTCAATTGAGGAAGTGGCTGCGTCTTTTCATGTATCTTCGCGCACTCTGAACCGGCGTTTGAAGGACATGGGCACAACCTTCAAGGAAATCGTAGCCGAAGTGCGAAAAAAACTCGCCATTGAATACCTCCGCAACTCGAAAAATTCCATAGATGAAATAGCCTACCTCCTGGGCTATCAAGACCCGTCTAACTTTAGCAAAGCCTTCCGAAACTGGACCGGGCATTCGCCGACCCAGTATCGCGAAATGTTTCTATCCTGACCCCGAACAAGGTTAGTTGTCCTCTGAACACCGTAGCTTGTCGTTTTTCTACCCGACAGAATCATCTCTTGCGGTTATCCTGATCCGAACGACAAACTGGTATCCAGCATTGCGCCGCTCTGGAAGATGACCAGGTTGGTATGGCATAGTTTGAAACTTATGGGTTTTAAAAAAGGAGAAAGAGATATGAACAAAAAATCAAGCTATGGGAAATTTGATAAATTTCTACATTGGTTCATGGCTCTAAACATCTTTGCGACCCTGATATTTTCAAAGGGAATGTCCACACTGCCGGACGAGCAAAAATTGGTGGAGTACGGTGATCACGGCTTGTCCGTAACGACCATTGCAATATGCCTGCTTATCCGCATTTTCTGGCGGGCCAGAGAAGGATTTCCCAGCCTGCCAGCCACCATGAGCGAATTGCAAAAATTCTTGGCCAAGTTGGTTCACTACGGACTCTATAGTGTTTTTATTGCGCAAATTTGTATCGGAGTATTTCTGGCCTCAACCACCAAGCAAGACTTTATCGCCAAGGGTTACAACATAAACTACAGTAGCTTCAATCTAGTCTCAGATAGTTTGTACGATAATTTGATTTTTGCGCATATCACCGGCTACTGGATAATTGTTGTCTTGCTGGTAGCTCATATTGGTGCGGCGATCAAACATCATCTGATCGACAAAGATGGGGTGCTGACCAGGATGCTGCCTTTTACTCGTGCGAAAGAAGATTCATGACCTACTGATTGTGCAGGTAATGACAATATAGAATCGGTTAAGACTGGACTTCGATGCCTGTGTCGGCAGCTCAGGTTCGCTTCTGCAACAGTATTCCACCCGAGCCGATGGCAAAAATACCGTTGCCGGTGACTGCAACGGCCTGCAAGGTATTCTCGCATCCGCTGTCCTGGGGTTCCCAGTGGCCGTCGTTATTTCTGAAAAGGTAATCCAGTAAAACCATTGACGATGATTGATGCAAGTCATGGCGGGGTCATAGTGTGATTGAGACAATCTCCTGACAAATTTATTGGAGATGTTGCTATGGATTTTTCCTACGGCG
>JBALVT010000002.1:0-87977 GCA_036961345.1 Halioglobus sp. | reverse complement strand
TCCTACCCTGGTTACCTGGGGGAACTGGAATCAAGGTGCAAACTACGGCGTGGAGCTTGCTGTAAGTTTCTAAAACAGATGCGGGTCGCAATGGCCCGCGATTTATCCAGATAGCATTAAATACCGCACTGCGTCGCTGAGAAGATATTGGCTGACGAAGCTGCGGTTTTTTTGTTTTAGCACGAAAGAAATAACGCAGCCCATAGGCCATGGTGTGATGGGCTGGACTCCTGGTTTGTGTAAGAATGGCCTTTCGAATAATAATTATATTTTTCCGGTGGAGCGCCCGATATGAAACTCATCTCCCAGTTGTTTGTTCTATTCACGGCCTGCTGTGCTCTATTTACCGCGCAACCAGGGTATGCCGAAGACTGTCAGCCCTCCCGCTGGGGCCCAGAAGATGAGATAGGTGCAGCCAACTACGTCTCTCCCGAGCAGGTGTTAATGGCGGCCAAGCTGATTAAAAAAGGGCAGAGCCATCCTTTGGGTATTGTGATCGATCCAGCTATGCCGTCTTTCCCCCCCCGCTCGATGTCTTTGCAGATAGTGCAGCCAGGGCAGCACAACGGCAGATCATTGATCGGCGATTTTGGCTGGGACGTGAATTATAACGACGATATGGCGCAACTGTGGTTTGGTATTGGGCCGCAGCTCGATGGCCTTGGCCACATGGGCGAAGCGGGTAGCTACTATAACTGCAATAAGGCCGTGGACTTCATCGACATATCGGGTCTTAAAAAATTGGGTACCCATCAGGTTCCGCCCTTGATCGGGCGCGGCGTGTTGCTGAATATGGCGAAACACTTTGGTATGAAAACCCTGCCGGCCGGTCATGTCATCGATGAGGATGACCTCAAGAGCGCTGCAAAAGCACAGGGCGTAGAAATTCGTCAGGGAGATGTGGTGCTGATACACACCGGCTGGACCGACGGAAAGTTAAAAACAGAACCCCAGGTCTGGGGGGTGAGTGAGCCGGGGTTGTCCAATGCAGCGGCACGCTATATTGCATCTCTGAACCCTATGGCGGTGGGAGCCGATACCTGGGGCCTGGAAGCGGTGCCTGCGGCGAAGGGAGATAAACTGTTTTATGGTCATGTGGTGTTACTGAAGCAAAATGGAATTTACATATTGGAAACCATGAACACCGGCCGGCTTGCGCGCGAAGAGGTTAATGAATTCATGTTTGTTTTGGGGCAGGCACGTATCAAGGGCACCGTACAAATGATGATTAATCCCGTCGCTATGTGGTAAAAATACTTCAACAGGAGCCAGTGTAAAATGCATGCAAGTCGTTTCCTGATGACTTACTGTTTATTTCCGGTCACTTTTTTTGCTGCAATGTTGTTTGCCTATAACGCCGAGAAACAGGGCATGAACGGGGCAATTATTGTCGTGGCTGCAGGCCTTGGTGTCATTTTTATTATCTCGGTATTTGAGCGCATACACCCGAAACACCGGCGCTGGAATAAGTCGCACAATGACGTTAAAACGGATCTCTTACATCTACTGGTATCTCAGATCATGTTGCCCCCGGCAGTGGACGCGGGCATTAAGGCGATAATGTTACTGGTCGCGCTCAAAGTTTCGGCGTTTCTGGGCGTGGATATATGGCCCGTTCACTGGCCCGTTCTGATGCAATTGGCGATGGCGTTATTAATATCGCAGTTTGGCGAATATTGGGTGCACCGATCCATGCATGAAGTGCCATTTTTGTGGCGTTTTCATTCAGTGCACCACAGCCCACAGAGGCTGTATTGGCTCAACGCAGCGCGTTTCCACCCGATTGATACAGCCGCTGGTAATGCCGTGGCGCTTGCACCTCTTTTATTGTTGGGCGCGCCGGATAATATTTTGATTCTGTTTAGTGTTTGGGTGGCGATACACGGTGTCTTTCAGCACTGCAACATTGACATAAAGCTTGGCCCTCTAAACTACCTGTTTAGTCAGGCCGAGCTACACCGCTGGCATCATTCGCTTAAACTCGAAGAGGCCAACAGCAACTATGGCAACAATATAATTTTCTGGGATATTGTGTTTGGCACGATGTATTACCCCAGGGACAAGGAAGCCTCAGAAGATATCGGCTTAGCCAACTTGAATAATTTCCCCCAAACCTACCTGAAGCAGCTGATGGTGCCGTTTCGCTGGCGGGCCGTTAATCATTCGATCGCCGATAACAGTGAGCAGAATCTATAGCCCTGGCCTGCGATCAAACCCCTTGGTACAACACTTAGTTATCTGTGCTCCAGACAATCGCATTGAGCACCAGGTTGCGAGCATTGTCATCTTGCCAGTTGGCGTGAAAATGACCGCCAGTGAACCCGAAGCCGCGACTGCCATCTTTACGTTCATAGGCCCACGCGGTGACCTGCGGTACCTTTGCAGCTACCAGTTTGCGCACGGCGTCATTGCCGCTGTGAGCGCCGTTGCTGCGCTCCATTGTATGATCGGGGGCGATAGCGCTTAGTATAGGTGTTACGCCGGCCCGATCAGGTACAAAGCGCATATTAAAATACCACTCGTCCAGCATGTCGAAGGGTTTTACGCCCCAGCTTATTGGGTGTTCAGGCAAGGTCGTAAAATGGGCTTCCCAATGGGGGTTTACTGACCATTCCGTTTCAAAATAGCCACCAATCGCGCCGAGCAGGGCATCTGCCGAGGGACTTTCTCGAGGCACTTCCACGCAGTAGTGCAAGGCGACCACGCCGACGCCGCGTTCGACAAGCTCATTGAAACTATCCAGGTGCTCGTTGATCAGATGACCGCTGCCTCCATCGCAGTATAAAACCACTGCATCCACATCACTGAAAATTGCTTCATCGCGCGGCCAACCGCCATAGACATTGACTGTTTCAAAGCCGGGCTGCTGTTCCCGCAGTGCCTTGGCGAGCAATTTTGAGCCCGCTTCGTGTTCGTGTGCCAAGGGCCCGTGGCTGTCTTTTCCGGCCAGGAATACTACTTTAGCCTGCGGCGTGCCCGCCGACTTATCCGTTGCCGGATTGCCAGAAACCGTCACTGTGCCCATGCCGCATGCACCAAGAAATAGTGCCATCATCGATGAGCAAACAAGGTATATGAGCCTGTCGATTGTTATTCCCTTTGGCACACATGAAGTTGGCAACGGGGTGATGTCAAATCTCTGCCAGCCGAGCCTGTATCTCTTCGGTGAGCAATGGCAGAACTTCCAGTGCTAGCAGATTTTCTTCCAGCTGTTCAACCCGGGATGCGCCGAGTATCACAGTTGATACATTCGGGTTCAATAAACACCAGGCGATCGCCAGTTTTGACATTGAAGTACCCAACTCTTGAGCGATTGGCTGCAATTTGGCCACCTGCTGCATGCGTTCCTGGCCGCGATCGGATTCCACCATACTTTTGCGTAGCCAGCCATAGCCTTCAAGAGTTGCTCTGGAACCGTCCGGGATGCCCTCAAGATATTTACCAGTAAGTGCACCGGAAGCCAGGGGCGACCAGGTTGTCGTGCCCATGCCATATTTTTCGAACACTGGCGCGTACTCAACCTCAAAGCGCTCCCTGTCGAGCAGGTTGTACTGGGGCTGTTCCATGGTGGGTGGAGTCAGGTTGTTTTCTTTTGCAAACTCGTAGGCCTCGGTGATCTCCTGCGCACTCCACTCCGAGGTACCCCAGTACAGCACCTTTCCCTGGGTGACCAGGTTGTGCATGGCCGAGACCGTTTCGCCAATAGGGGTGTCAGGGTCAGCGCGGTGGCACAGGTAAAGATCCAGGTAATCCACCTGCAGGCGCTCCATGGCCTGATGGCAGGCTTCGGTGACATGTTTGCGACTGAGCCCGTGCTGGGTTGGGCCCGGGTTTTCCACGGCTCCAAAAAATACCTTGCTGGAAACACAGTAGCTGTCTCGCCGGCGACCCAGTGCTTTAAGTGCCTTGCCCATGACGATTTCTGAACCGCCTCGTTCATAACCTTCGGCGTTATCGAAAAAATTGATGCCGGCGTCGAAACAGGTGCCGAACATGCGCTCTGCCAGTTTAGAGTCGACCTGTTTATTAAAGGTTACCCAGGAGCCAAAGGATAGTTCGGAGAGTTTCAGGCCGGAGATGCCAAGTTTGCGGTATTCCATGTTCAATCAGGTCCTTTAGTAATTAGGGGAGAACATCGTTGTGGCGATGTCGTTATCTTAGTGGTTCCACCAGGGTCGATCGCCAAAAGACCTCAGGTCCATTTCGTGGGTCCAGGTAGAGCGATGTTGCCCGGCGAGGTGCAGATAGGTTTCCGCGACTTTTTCCGGCAACATGAGCCCGTCATTTTCCTTGCCGCGACTCTCTCGCAGCGCCTCGAATTGTTCTGCACCGAGCATTTTTCCAAGCGTGTCCGGTGCATCAACGGCGCCGTCTATAAGGATGTGGGCAATGTGAATGCCCTTGGGGCCAAATTCCGCATTCAGTGACTGGCACAACATTCGTCGGCCGCCCATCGCTGCTGCGTGGGCATGTTGCCCGGCATTACCTCTAACGGCTGCTGTTGCAGAGGTAATAAGAAAGGTACCTTTACCGCGTGCTTCCATGAGTGGGCACAAGGTTGACGCCACTCGGAACAGGCTGAAGGTGGCCATTTGCCAGCACCTTTCAAAAGCTTTGCTTGAAGTATCTTTGAGGTTCCGGTCACCAATCTGGGCGCCAAGATTGAAAACCACGACTTCAATCGGACCAATGTCGCGTTCGGTGGCGGTAATCACATCCTCGATGGCACCCTCTTCAATGGCATTCAGGAGGTGGCCTGTAGCATCACCGCCCTGTGCTTGTATGTCGGCCACCATTGCGTTGAGGCCCTCTTCGTCGCTGCGTCGACACAATACGGCGTGATAGCCCTCGGCGGCGAACCGCTTGCCGGTCGTGCCGCCAATACCGGCCCCTGCGCCTATAACTAAACAAACGGGTTTCATGGGAGTTACTCCTGTGCGGTTGGGTCGCTGATAAACCGGAACGGGCCCGGTATGGTGCTGGGTATAGCGAACTGTTCAAGAATCCAGCTTGCTTGGGTTTCGGCCAAGAGTTTATCCTATAATGTTATACAGACACACTGTTTCAGATTTGGCATAATTAATGCCATTATATAATCGTTATTCAAGCTGATCCCCCTGTTTTTTCTGGAGTACATGTACATGAATGGTGCTGAGAGTCTTTTAACAACCCTTATAAACAATGACATTGAGGTGTGTTTTACCAATCCCGGCACGTCTGAAATGCACTTTGTGGCCGCGCTTGATGAGGTCGAGGGTATGCGTTGTGTGCTGTGCCTATTCGAGGGGGTGTTAAGTGGTGCCGCCGATGGCTACGCCCGCATGGCGGGCAAGCCTGCCTCAACCCTGTTGCATCTTGGGCCCGGGCTGGGCAATGCCTTGGCAAACCTGCATAACGCCAAGAAAGGGCATGTACCGGTGGTGAATATTGTCGGCGACCATGCTACCTACCACCTGGAGTACGACGCACCGCTAACGGCTGACATTGAAGGCATTGCCGGGCCGATGTCGCACTGGGTGCACACCTCAAAAGCCCCCGAAGATATCGCCAGGGATACTGCCGAGGCCATTCGCCAGGCAGGTTTCGGGCAGGTCGCTACCTTGATGCTGCCGGCAGACGTGTCCTGGAGTGATAACCCCAATGGTGCGGAACCGGCCGTCGTGATTCCGCCGCCTGCCCAGGTATCAGCCAGTCTTATTGACGACGCAGTCGCCAAGCTGCGCTCTGGCAAGAACTGTATGATTATGATCGGTGGGCGCAATATCAGTGCCGAGCAGGGACTTATGCTCGGCCAGATCGCCAAGGCCACTGGCGCCAGAATTTGTACCGACGTATTTCCGACCCGATTGGCCAGAGGCGCGGGCAGAGCGGTGATAGAGCGTCTGCCTTATCTGGCAGAGCTTGCCATTGACCATATCAAGGATCTGGACCACTTGATTCTGATTGCTGCCGCGGCACCTGTATCCTTTTTTGCCTATCCCAACGTACCCAGTGTGATTGCCCCGGATCAGTGTGAGGAGACCTTACTGGCCGGTCCAAACGATGACATAGAGCAACTGCTGACAGATCTGGTTAATCGATTTGAGGCTGCTGACCTGGAGCCCGATCTCTATCCGTTGGTGATACCTGATGTGCCCAGCGGTGCGCTTGATGTCAATTCCGCCGCACAGGCCCTGGCGCATTTCATGCCGGAAAATGCCATTATCGTCGATGAAGCTGCGACTTCGGGAATGCCTCTTTTTCCGCAAACCGGCAAGGCCCGCGCGCACGATTGGTTAAACCTTACCGGGGGCAGTATAGGCTGGGGTTTACCCGCTGCTGTGGGGGCGGCGATTGCCTGCCCGGATCGCAAAGTGATTTGCGTGGAAGGTGATGGCTCGGCCATGTACACCATTCAGTCTTTGTGGACCATGGCGCGTGAAAATCTCGATGTCACTGTAATCATCTACAACAACCGGAAATACAGCATCCTCGAATTGGAATTTAGCCGCACTGGCGCCCGAGGCGGAGTGCCTGGTCCGAAGGCGGCCAGCACACTGGACATTGGTAGCCCGGATATGAACTTTGTGAATATCGCCAACGGTATGGGGGTGTCGGCATCAAGGGCTACCACGGCGGAAGAGTTCAATGCGCAGCTGGAAGCGGCGCTCAATACACCGGGGCCACATTTGATAGATGCCGTCGTCCCGACCTTGTTTTAGTCGGGTATCTCTGTCTTTGCTATGATTAAAGGACATTTCCCCGGGTCTGCAACTCTATGGTAACTGCGCGTATCAAACCGTTGGATGCTATCTGGCTCATGATGGAGTCAGCAGACACGCCGATGCATGTAGGCGTTCTGGCTACCTTTCAAAAGCCGCGGAACGCCCCGTCAAATTACCTGAGTAAGTGGTCGGAAGACGCGCGTGTATCCGGCAATTTGGCCGCCCCCTGGAATTATCGGCTGCACGATAAAAGCGGTTCTTCATTGGGTCAGCGATTGGTGGAAGAGACGGACTTCGACCTGGACTATCATTTTCGGCACTCCGCGCTGCCGCGCCCCGGCGGCGAACGTGAACTCGGTGTCATGGTATCGCGCCTGCACAGTCATCCTCTGGATCGAGGCAGGCCGCTGTGGGAGTTCCATTTGATTGAAGGGTTGGAGCGAAACCGTTTCGCTTTTTACCTAAAAGTTCATCACGCCTTGATCGACAATGTAAACGGTATTTCCCTGGCGTTGTCGGCGTTATCAGACAGTGCCAGGGCGCGAAATATGTTGCCCTTATGGGAGCAGCCATTACACGCAGAGGAGCGGAGCGAGGAAGAAGGCCAAAATGACGTGTTATCCACTGGGCTGGACACTGCTGCCTCTGTTGGCAAAGCTGTCAGCGGGTTTTTTCGCAATACTTTCAAGCGCGGAGATGATGGCAGTTTTCTGCTGCCCTCCGGCACGCCACGGTCAACATTGAACCGCCACATTAATTCACAGCGGCGTTTTGCCACTCAACAATTTGAACAGCAGCGAATTGAGCGTCTGGCCGCGGTCACCGACAGCACAATGAACGAAATCCTGGCTTACCTGTGTGGCAGTTCTTTGCGACGCTTTTTCAAAGAATACAATGCGCTGCCGGAAGAATCGCTGGTTGCGGCACTGCCGGTATCCTTGCAGGAGCGCAGCAAAAAGTTGCCGGGCAATGCTATCGCCGGTCTTCGTGTTGCGCTGGCCACGCATATTGGCGATCCACTGGCGAGGTTGGATGCGATCAAGGTATCCATGGCCGAAGTGCGCCGGGACCGTGCTTCTTTGCCCGACGCCGCTGTTACCGCCTATGTGCTGATGCGCGCCGCGCCCGTCTATGCCAGCCAGATGCCTACCCTGGGTAGATTGGTGCCGCCGTTGTTCAATCTGAGTGTGTCAAACACGCCTGGCCCCGAGCGGCCCAAATACTTTAACGGTGCTCGGCTCGAGTCTATCTATCCAATGAGCCCGCTAATGCAGTTCACCGCACTGAGTGTTGACTGTGTCAGTTATGCCGGCACGATAAATATCGGGTTTACCGGGGCGCGCGATACCTTGCCACACCTGCAACGGATGGCGGTCTATGTGGGTAAGGCGTTGACTGATCTGGAAGAGTTGTTGCAACTCGCCCAGGAGGCGCAGTGAATAATCTTGCAAAACAGGCGGTCAAACAGGGATTGGCGCTCAACCGACGATTGTCGGGTACGGCCGCAAACGGCATCGACTGGTTGTTTAAACGCGATACTCTGATTCAATCCGGTCGCACCTGGTTTGAACTGGTGCACGACGGTGACCTCATGGCGGTGCGCTATTACGACTTGCCCGATGAGCACGAAATAGAGTTGACCGACGGCAGTAAAATGCCGATTAAAAAAAGACAGCATGCTGTGCCGTTGGTGCTGGTGCCACCGCTTGGGGTGACCACCGAAACCTTCGACCTGATGCCACAGCGCAGCCTGGTTCGTTATCTGGTAGCCTCCGGTTTTAAGGTTTATCTGATTGACTGGGGCAAACCCAAAAAAGAACACGGCCACCTGGGGTTAAAGGATTATTCCTTGACCATGATGGGTACGGCTCTGGATAAGATTCGCACGCACAGCGGCGCTCAGGATTTATCCATGATGGGTTGGTGTATGGGTGGTTTGTTATGCCTGTTTTACCAGGGTCAGGTTCTGGATAAACACGTTCGCAACATTGTTACCGTGGCCAGCCCCATAGATCTGGAAAGTGGCAGTGGTGCGGTTGCCGGAGTGGCAGGTGTCGCGCAGGCACTCAATGGCCCCGCACAAATGGTCAGTAATTATTCCAATCTGCGGCTCAATACACTGGACCCGGGGCGCTTGTCATTGCCACCCTGGATGACCACGCTGGTATTCAAGCTGACAGACCCGGTTGGCAGCGTTACGACCTACTGGGACCTGGTAACGCGACTTTCTGACCGGGATTATGTTGAGTCATACTCCACGACAGCCGATTATCTGAATAATATGTTGATGTATCCCGGCGGCGTATTGAAGGATATGGCAGCTACAATTGTAGGGGAGAATAAGTTGGCCAAGGGTCGGGTAGAATTTGGCGACTCGGTTGCTGACCTTAGCGCTATTGAGTCTAACTTGTTGGCATTCGCCGGCGAAACCGACATTCTCGTGCCGCCGGAAATTGCCGAGCAGAGTGTTGAAATCGTCGCATCGAAGGATAAAGAGTTTCGCATAGCGCCCGGTGGTCACATGGGGGTAATTATCGGTAGCAAGGCCCAAAATGCTGTGTGGGCCGAGTCGGTGGAGTGGTTGGCCAAGCGTTCAGGCAAGAGTGCAAACCGGACAAAAACAAAAGCCAAGAAGCGCACTCGTGTGAAATCATCTTCCCGCGCCAAAAAATAACATAGTCATAATCAGTGACATGGCTGATACCTGGCCGGTACATATCTAAAAATGATAACTGACCCGAACAAATACGTTTCTCCCATACCCGGGCAAGCGCTCGCCTTTTGATACATCCGGATTTGCCGCCCGGTTGTAGCCGCCAAGATGATTTTTGTAGCCCTGATCGAAAAGATTGTCCACGCCCGCGGCCAATTGCAACGCTTCAAGGGCCTGCCAGCTGCCGCGCATGTTCACTAGCCCGTAACCGGCCGTCTCTTTTTCGGCATTGGTTTCACTCACTTCATCCTGTTTGGCATACAGTACGGATTCGATACTACCCGCCCAGTTAGCCGCTGAATAGTTCAGGCTTAGGCTGGTGTTGGCCGGTGCGATTCGGTAGAGGTTGTCGTCAATATCATCGCGTTTTCCGCGCACATAATTCACGATCCCGGTCAGCGACCAGTGGTTGTTTAATTGCCATGCCCAATCCAGATCCATGCCGTACAGCTCGGCGTCTACATTGTTAAATTGCAGTGGATCGGGGTTGTTGCTGCCATTGTTGGCGTTCATCATCCGCACAAACATTACAGCCGGCGCCACCTCGCTGGGTGTACCCTGAATGTAATCATCCACTTTGCTGTAGAAGATGCGCGGTGACACGGTGAAAGATTGATTATTGAAATCAAACCCCGCTTCTATCTGGCGAGATACTTCCGGATCCAGTTCAATGTTTCCGGTATAGGTAAAGCCATCGGCCAGACCCGCAGTGGCTTCAAGCGGCAGCCACAGGTAGCGCTCCTGGTAGGAAGGTGAGCGATGCTTTTGCGCGATACCGGCATACCAGCTGGTTGTTTTACTGCTGGAATACCAAAGCTTGGCTACCAGGTCAGTGTTGTTGTCGGTCTTGTCTCTGTCGGCGTTATTGAATGCATCGCGCAGTGCCTGCGCAGGGGGCATCATCATGGCCGGGGTGCCGTCTACTTCTCCTGCGTCCATATTGACCTGGTTGTAGCGAAGTCCAAGTTCTCCTCGCCAGTGGTCGTTGATATTGTGAATTCGTTCGACAAATACTCCTGTCACTTCCCTTTCTGCGGCATTGAAGTTAGTGACAAAAAACATCGGGTTATTGGGGTTGTCTATGTCTGAATCGTGATCGGACTCGAAATGGTCGAAACCCAACAGCCAGCTGCCTTGCCCATCCTCGATTCTGGCCTGCATCTCAACGCCGAAATTGTCGGTGCCAGTTGTATTGCGACGCCAGCGCGGGGCTGGTGGTGCGTCCCGCAAATGGTAGTTGGTCATGCCGTGATCCAGTTCGGCACCGTATATCTTCGCTTCGATATTTATATCGTCAGAGGCGGCGAAAGTGTATCCCATACTGTACAGATCGCCCTCTATGTATTTTATATCCATGGGCAGCGCGGCTGTACCGGTATCGCCGGTGTCAGAGTAGGTGTAATCCAGCTGCAGTGTGTGTCGCCCGCTCTGGAAGCCGTAACCCAGATCATAGCGCTGGCGTTCGTATTCGCTGGGCGTTATTTCGCCATCGGGGAATTCCATGTCATTGGCCGATTCCGTCATGGCAGCCAGTTTTAAACGATGTGTGTTATTGGCGAGATAAAGTGCGGCGTTGAGGTGCGTGCCGTTGTTTGCCGACTGACCATTGGCAATGAGATTTCCGCTGAGCTCCAATTGTTCGTTTGGTGTGAAGCTACCTCTGTTGGTAGTCACCGCGATGGCACCACCAATGGATTCCTGGGCGACACTGACGGGCGCTATCCCCCGGTAGAGTTCCAGAGATTCCAGTTGGCCGGCCGCGGCATAGGAAAGTGGTGCATCCATCCAGTTCGGGCCAGCCGGCGCGAGCTGTTTGCCGTCCATTGAGGTGGCCACTCGCGAGCCGTACATGCCCCGGTACTGTGGGATTCCTGTGAGGGGTCCGTTGCCGTTGACGTTGGCCCCCGGTGCGTTTTTCAGCAGCTGTGCGGCGTCCGAAGAAATAATTAGCGCAGAGTTAACATCAATACTACGGGTGTCGTGGTTGGCGGTAACCAGGGTTTCTTCTATATGGTCGGCGGCGGCTGTAGGTGATATCAGCGATAGAGCCAGGGCGTAAAAAGGGGGTAGTTTAGACATGCTGTGTTCCACAAAATGGCGGTATGGCTTTTGCGCGCAGTATAGCGAACCACAGCTTGTGGGTGGGTGTGGCATATTGCCGCGGCCTGTCAGTTGGTGCTGCCGGTCGCGGATGCCGCGCAGGACCTGAAAAGCCGGTTCAATTAGTTTTACCCTTGGTGTTTACTTGTGCGGGTGGCTGATCTGTGAAAGTCGTATCTGATTGATTTGTATCAATAATAAATTAAACGGCTTTGCAGCTGGTAATAATTCACAATGCTGTGCGGGGCTATTTTAGTATATTGATGCTGCTTAGGGATTGCCTGTGGCCACCGCATAAAAAGACAACCGCAGTCAGATAAAAATAGAACATTGGAGAAACACCATGAACGACGTATTCATCCGTAAAAGTCTACCAGTAGCCGTGCTGCTGGCCTCCAGCCTTGGTGCTGGTAATGCAGTTGCCCAATTGGAGGAAGTGCTGGTCACCGCACAGAAACGGGAGCAGTCCCTGCAGGATACCCCCATCGCAATCACCGCTTTTGATAAAGCTGCAATTGATGCGCGCCGCATTACCAACGTAAAGGATCTGTCGCGTATTGCGCCAAACGTACAAGTTGTAGAATCACCCGGTGGCACCAGCGGCGCGACGATTGCCATTCGCGGAGCGTCTACCATCAACCCGGCGATTACCTGGGAGCCGGTAGTGGGCATGTATCTGGACGGGGTTTTTCTGGGAAAAAACCTGGGCGGCATATTTGAGATTGCTGAACTGGAGCGTGTGGAAGTGTTACGCGGGCCTCAGGGTACCCTGTATGGGAAAAATACCGTGGGTGGCGCGATCAATATGATTACCCGCAAGCCATCGGAAGAATTTGAGGGCCAGGCGGATGTGTCTGTCGGTAGCGACGACTATCGCCAGGTGAAACTGCGTGTGGATACTGGCGCAATCGGGCCGTTTCGTGCCAATGTTGCCTATGCCAAGGCCGAGCGTGATGGCTTTTATGACAACGTCGACCTGGACCCCACTGGCGGCCAGAACCCATTTGTGAATCCGCGCTCCAGTGATGAATTTAACGATCTCGACAGTGAAGTCTGGCGTGTCGATGTGATGCTGGATGCTACCGAGAATTTCAGCGCACGTTATGTTTATGATTCCAGCAAACGTGAACAACAACCCTCGAAAGGGCAGCTCACCGATGTTAGTCAAGCCGCATTTGATTTCAATCAGGCAGGCTTCCTGGCGCCGCTGTTGGATTTGTATACAGTTCCAGAGGGTACCAATGCCAGCAAAATCAGCAATGACCAATCTCAGTTTGAAAATTCCGATACCGAGGGCCATGCGCTTTTCCTCGATCTGGACGCCGGCAACTGGGGTTTTATGGGCGATGTGACACTGAAGTCCATTACCTCTTATCGCGAGCTGGACTATGAAGATTCCATCGACATTGATGGCTCTCCCATGGATTTGTTTCATTCAGGCCGGGACGTAGATTACGAACAGACAAGCCAGGAATTTCAGCTGTTGGGAAATACCGACACGGTTAATTACGTTGTCGGTCTTTACTACTTTGAGGAAGAAGCCGATGTGTTGAACCCCATTACCTTCTTTGGACTATTCGGGTTGCCCACAGACAACAATGTATACGGCATGGATAACGACTCTATCGCCGCGTATGGCCAGGCCGAATGGCGCCCTGCCGCTATGGACAAGTTCTCTTTAACTCTGGGTTTAAGATATACCGAGGAAGACAAGGAGCAGTACATTATTCATCCCAATGCCTCTGGCAATGGTCAGACCTTTGCTGCGGTTGATTCAGATTCCTGGGACAACACGTCAGGCACTGTTATCCTGGCTTATGACCTGAACGATGATATTAACCTCTACGGAAAAGTGTCTCAGGGCTGGAAATCCGGTGGTTTCAATGGCGAGGCGCCCACCGCAGCAGCGTTTGAGGAAGGTTACGACGCTGAAGAGGTACTGGCCTGGGAGGCTGGCCTGAAGTCCCGTTTTGCGGATGACAAACTGCAGCTTAATGTCGCCGTCTTCTACAACGATATCAGTGACATGCAAGTATCGGTATTCCTTGAAGGTGCTGGCGCGGCTGCATCCAACGTCGCAAACGCAGGTGAAGCGACGTTCCAGGGTATTGAATTGGAAATGGTCTGGCAGGTGGCTGATCCCCTGATTCTGTCCGCAAGCTACGGTTATCTGGATGCAGAGTATGACGAATTCATTGAAGGTGGAGTAGATGTCAAGAACCAGAAAGACGTTCCGTTTGCGCCGGAAAATACGCTCAGTGTTGCCATGGACTGGGCGGTAGGCAACTGGGGCTGGGGTGACCTCGACCTACACGTGGACTGGAGCTACAACGATGATTATGTGCCCTACATAAACCCTGCTCAAAATGCCACCAGCCAGATCGACAGCTATGATGTGGTGAATGCCAGTTTAATCTTGAGCGAAGTTACTCTGGGCTCGGACATCTCCATGCAGTTTTCACTGTGGGGCAAAAACATCACGGATGAAGAATATCGCCAAAATACCATCCCCTTTGGCCTCTGGACGATCAGCTACTACGGCGCTCCCGCCACCTACGGCTTTGATGCCAGGCTGAACTTCTAGGCTGGCGCGTCTCAATCCCAAGCCCCGCCTGCTGCGGGGCTTTTTTTTGCCTTAGGTTTGTTCTTCTTACTGCGTGAAAACCCTGCCCGCTCTCTTAAGATACTTGAACGTAGATAAAACATACTGTATGTTCAAATCCGGATTTTTCCCCGCAGCGCAGGTAATAGCCGCAGTGACGTCTACACTGTTAGGTGTCGTTTGATCTGGTTCATACCACCGCACTGCCAAATAACAAATGAGGTAAGCCATTGAGTAACCTAGAGCAGTTTCGCCAGGAAACCCGTACCTGGCTGGAAGAGAATTGTCCCGAATCCATGCGTGTTCCGGTGCGGAATTTTGAAGATATCTACAACGGTGGGCGCAATCCGGAAATCGAGCACCCCGATCAAAAGGTATGGTGCGACCGCATGGGCGCAAAAGGTTGGACCGTGCCACAGTGGCCTACCGAATACGGCGGTGGTGGTCTTAATAAAGAAGAGGTAAAGGTGCTCGGTGAAGAGATGCGCGCCATTGGTGCACGCAGAGCACTCGATAGCTTTGGCATCTCGATGCTCGGCCCAGCACTGCTGCAATTTGGTTCAGAGGCGCAAAAACAGGAACATCTGCCGAAGATTGTGCGCGGCGAAATTCGCTGGTGCCAGGGCTATTCTGAGCCCGGCGCGGGTTCTGATCTCGCCAGTTTGCAAACCAAGGCGGACGACCACGGTGATCACTACATCGTCAACGGCCAGAAGGTGTGGACCTCATACGCGGACAAGGCCGACTGGATTTTTTGCCTGGTACGCACCGACAATTCGGGCACCAAACATGAGGGCATTAGTTTTGTCCTGTTTGATATGGCAACTCCGGGCGTTTCGGTTCGCCCTATCAAGCTGATCAGCGGTTCTTCCCCTTTCTGCGAAACGTTTTTTGACGACGTAAAAGTACTGAAATCGAATCTGATGGGGGAGGAGGGCAAGGGCTGGACGATTGCCAAGTATCTCCTGACCCACGAGCGCGAAATGATCTCGAGTTTTGGTACGGCGGTAACCGGGTCATTAGGTAGCCGGGCGGCGCAGGCAATGGGTGTAGACGCTTCGGGTCGACTTGCCAATTCTGTGCTTCGCCAGAACATTGCCCAGTGGGAGCTCGATACCCTGGTTTTCGGCGCCACCATGCATCGTGTCGGCGATGAAGCCAAGGCGGGCCAGGGTTTGGGTGCGGCCTCATCTATTTTCAAATACTACGGCACAGAGCTGAATAAACGCCGCAACGAATTAAACCTCGCTGTCGCCGGTGAATCCGCTCTGGGATGGGAAGGTGAGGTTTATCAGGGCGGTGACTTGTCTCGTGACTGGCTGCGCTCCAAAGGGAACTCCATTGAAGGCGGCACATCTGAAGTTCAGTTAAACATTATTTCCAAACGTGTACTGGGTCTACCCGACGCGTAACCGAGGTTGCCCGGGACAATAACCCCGGGAGTTTATGGATTGGAATAACAGAATCAGGAATTGAAGAATATGGCATTGGTATTGAATGAAGAGCAGGTGATGCTCAAAGAAGCAGCGGCAGGTTTTCTCAAGGAAAAGGCCACCGTGGCCCATTTGCGCGGCCTTCGTGATGAGGGCAGCGAAACGGGTTTTTCTGCAGAAGTCTGGCAAGAGATGGCGCAGATGGGCTGGGCTGGTATTGCTATCCCGGAAGAGTTTGGTGGTCTTGGCTACGGCTATACGGGGCTGGGGCTGGTACTTGAGCAGGTGGGACGCAATCTCAGCTCTTCACCGCTGGAGTCTACAGTATTGGTTGCGGGCTCGCTCATTGTTGAATTGGGTTCCCAGGCGCAAAAAGAAGCTTTATTGCCAGCGATTGCAGCCGGGGATAAATTAGTTTCTTTGGCGTTGCAGGAAGGCGGGCATCACGCCCCGGCACAGACCGCAATGACCGCGAGTCTCGATGGCGACAATTATACGCTCAATGGCAGTAAGGTAATGGTGCTGGACGCGGTCGCAGCCGACAGCTTCATTGTGATTGCTCGCACCGCCGGCAGTGCTGGTGATGAACAGGGCCTGAGTGCATTTTTGGTGGATGCCAATAGTGAAGGTGTTACCGTGGAACGCCGGGTGATGGTCGACTCCCGTGGCGCTGGCGCGATTACCTTCGAGAATGTCAGTGTAGCCCAGCAAAATGTTCTGGGTGAGCCCGGTGGTGCCTGGGTTGGCCTGAATCGCGCCCTGGATATCGCCAACATTGGCCTGGCTTCCGAGTTGCTGGGGTTATCCACAGAAGCTTTTGAGCGCACAGTGGAGTATCTTAAGGAGCGCAAGCAGTTTGGTCAGGTGATTGGTTCCTTTCAGGGTTTGCAGCATCGTGCAGCGGAGCTTTTTGCCGAGCTGGAATTGGGCCGCTCAATCGTTCTGAGGGCTCTGCAGGCCATTGACGATAACGACGAACAATTGCCGAGACTCGCAAGTGCTGCAAAAGCCAAGCTCTGTGAAATTGCGCAGCGCGCTACCAATGAAGGTGTTCAGATGCATGGTGGTATAGGCATGACTGACGAACACGAGATCGGCTTTTTCATCAAGCGCGCCAGGGTTGTTCAGCATTGTTTTGGTGACTATAACTACCATCTGGATCGTTTTGCACTGCTGGGTGATTACTAATATTTGTTCTAACTTAGAGGGTTAAAAATAACAATGAATCCGGTACTCAAGCAGCTGGAAGATACGATTGCGGATATGACCGCCACAGGTGGCGCTTTTGAGCTGAACGAGGTTCAGGTCGCGGGGGTCAATTATCGCAACTATGCAACCATGCCGGAAAACCTGGCGGGTTATTACAAGTTCATGTTGGCCCATGCCGCAAAAGATTTTGCAGTTTACCAGGATGAACGCTACACCTTCGCCGAGGCCTATCAACACAGTGGCGAATTCGCGACTGCACTGCTTGAAACTTACGGGATTCAAAAGGGTGATCGGGTTGCGATTTTGGCTCGCAATAGTCCCCAGTGGCTGATGGCATTTATCGGATCAACGGCCGCTGGTGCCGTTGCTGTGCCGATGAATTCCTGGTGGACCACAGAAGAGCTCGATTACGGTTTTGAAGACAGTGGCGCGAAAGTGGTTGTGGCTGATCGGGCGCGGATTGAGCAGCTGCTGCCAATAGCGGAAAAACATGGTCTAAAAATTATCTCGGTAGATGACTGTGAAGGGCTGGCAGTAGATCACGTACCTTTCAACAGCTTGCTGGCGCAGCACAGTGGCGTGGCGATGCCGGAAATAGCGATAGCGCCCGACGATCATGCAACCATTATGTATACCTCCGGATCAACCGGTCACCCCAAGGGCGCGCTCTCTTCCCATCGCGGGATTTTGACTGCTATATACAGCTGGATGCTGATGGGAGTGGCTTCCAAAAAAGTTGCCAATGCTCAGGAGCAAGAAGATGGCGGTGGCGATGCATACCCGGCTTCCGCACTTTTAACCATTCCCCTGTTTCACTGCACAGGCAGTCATTCGGCATTTTTACTGTCGCTGATAGTGGGCCGTAAATTGGTCATTATGTATAAGTGGGATACCGAAGAGGCGCTGCGTCTGATCGAGCAGGAGCGTGTTACTTATTTCAATGGTGTTCCCACAATGTCGGCTGAATTGCAGGCAGCGGCAGTTACGACCAAGCGCGATGTATCCTCGTTGACAGATATTTATTCGGGTGGGGCAGCTCGCCCACCGGATCAGGTTGATAAACTTGCCAAGACTTTTAAGAAATCGGCTCCGGGCATTGGCTACGGTCTGACTGAAACCAATGCGCTGGGTGCACTTAACAGCGGTGCTTTTTATATAGCAAATCCCGGCAGTACAGGCCGAGCGGTTCCGGCTGTTACTGATTTTAAAGTCATAGGCGACGATGGTTCCGCTATGCCCGCCGGTGAACGCGGTGAACTGTGTATAAAGTCTCCAGCAAATGTTCTGGGTTATTGGAACAAGCCCGATGCGACGGCAGAAGCCTTTGTCGATGGCTGGTTCCACACCGGTGACGTGGGTTACCTGGATGAAGATGGCTTTTTGTACATCGTTGACCGCATCAAGGAAATTATTATTCGCGGCGGCGAGAACATCAGCTGTATTGAAGTAGAGGCCGGAATCTATAAACACGACAGTGTTGAGGAGGCGGCGGTATTTGGTTTACCGGATGAGCGTCTCGGAGAAGTTGTGGGCGCGGCAGTGGTATTGCGTGAGGGCTGCAGCCTCAATGCGGTTGAGCTGGGAGAATTTCTGGCGGAGCATCTCGCGGCATTTAAGCGCCCCGCGCATGTATGGTTTCCGGCTGAGAAATTGCCCCGCATAGCATCTGGAAAAATATTTAAACGAGAATTGAAAGCACACTACGCGGCAGAACTGGCCTCCAGGTCTGCTAACTAAAAGTTTCTAACACTGAGGATGAAGAGATGGATTTAGGCATCAGCGAAAATGTAAAGCCGCTATTGGCGGAGGTAAGACGTTTTATTGAAGATGAGATACTTCCTGTGGACCATGAGTATGCGGCGGAAGTTGCTGTTGGTGATCGCTGGCAGTATACCGATCGCCAAACTGAAATCAGGGAGGGGCTGAAAGCCAAGGCCAAGGCCAAGGGTCTGTGGAATTTCTTTCTTACCGATGGTGACAGTGGCTCCGGTTTAAATACGGTGGAGTATGCCTATCTGGCAGAAGAAATGGGTAAATCGCACCTCGCAGCTGAGATATTCAACTGTGCGGCGCCCGATACCGGCAATATGGAAGTTCTGCACAAGTATGGAACAGAGGCGCAGAAGAAACAGTGGCTAGAACCATTGATGGCAGGCGAGATTCGCTCTGCATTTGCCATGACCGAGCCGGATGTTGCCTGTTCTGATGCGACTAATGTACGCACCGAAGCCGTGCTTGACGGTGACGAGTGGGTAATCAACGGTGAAAAGCATTACATTTCTGGTGCTGGTGATCCGCGTTGTAAAATCATGATCGTGATGGTGAAAACAGAGCCCGATGCGCCCAAGCACTTACAGCAGTCACAGATACTGGTTCCTATGGATACCCCCGGAGTGGAAAATCTACGGGCGATGAATGTATTTTCCATGGATGATGCACCACACGGCCACATGCACCAGCGTTATACCAATGTTCGGGTACCCAAGGACAATATTCTGCTTGGCTCTGGCAGGGGTTTTGAAATATCTCAAGGTCGATTAGGGCCAGGTCGTATTCACCACTGTATGCGTGCTATTGGCGCCGCTGAAGCGGCACTGGAGTTGTTGTGCAAGCGCGCTCTGTCGCGCACGGCATTTGGCAAACCTCTTGCGAAGCTCGGCGGTAACATCGACATTATTGCCGATGCCCGCATGGATATAGAACAGGCACGTTTGTTGACCCTGAAGACTGCCTGGATGATGGATAATGTAGATGCCAAAGAAGCACGCATCTGGATCTCCATGATCAAAACCGCTGTGCCCAATATATCGATTCGCATTGTTGATGAGGCGATTCAAATGTACGGTGCACTGGGTATTTCCCAGGATACGCCGCTGGCTGGAATGTACATGGCTCAGCGTACGCTGCGACTGGCAGATGGCCCAGATGCCGTGCATCGTATGGTAGTTGGACGCCATGAGCTGCGACAGTACGGAGAAGAAGCAGCGGTCAATGCGACCTTCCGCGATGGTTAAGGCTGTTTGAGTGTGTTGACAAAAGCAGATCCGTTCCAGGGTCTGCTTTTTTTTGCTTTACGAAAGCACGCTGCTAATTCTGTCGTGAAAAACGGCCGCCGATTCTTCAAATGCACCAAATAAGAGGTGTGTATTAGCGCCGCTGCGCAAGCCCTTTTGTGTACCCACCGAGACAAAAATATCCTCGGCCTCAAACACACCTTCGTCAATCATTGTAAAAGAGCGTTCAAAATGTTCTTTTTCTTTTTCCGAGGTCGGCGGATGTGGCACCAGCATGCTGTGTACAAAAATTGTCTGGTCCGGGTTTATCGGAAACAGTTTGATGACGCTGGTGTAATCCGGGTGGCATACCAAAACCGAGTTCGGAAATACGGTGTAGGAGAAGGTGGCGTGATGGCGCAGGTCCAGTTGCTCTGAGGGCAGGCCTACCGCGTCGTAGATCTCATTGCGGGCCACGGCTGAGCGAATGTGGTCGCCCAACATGTCTGATTCGGACAGGGAATCCGGAAAGAATGGGCCCACAGTGTTTTTGTGCAGTCGAACGACATGGTAACCGTCAAGAAAAGCGTCCTGGATTAACTTCCAGTTGCAGTTGATGGGTTTGATGCTCTGTTTAAAAAAGGAAAAATCGCCCAGTTCGAAGGTGTCGAGGTCCGCGCCTAGGCCCGCCAGGTGATCATCCAGATCCATGGGCTGACTGCGCTCTGTCTGAACCCACACCAGCCCGTGGCGTACCTCGGTGGGGATGGCAACGAGTCCGAGCTTTGACATGTCCAGGCCCTCAAAGCCTTCGCTCAGTGGGATATTGCGCAGGGCGCCATCCAGGCCATAAGTCCACTGATGATAGGGGCATACCATTGAGCGCAAAGAGGTTTGTCCCTCCTCCTGAATCAGCCGCATTCCACGGTGGCGGCAGACATTCATAAATGTGCCAATGTCGCCATTTTTATCACGAATAGTGAGAAGTGGTAGGCCCAGCCAGTCAAAAACGATGGCGTCGCCTGGCGCGGGGATCTGTGACTCATGGGCGACAATTACCGGTTTTTTTTGAAATAGCAGCTCTCGCTCTTGCTCGAAACGTGCCTGGTCCGTGTAGACATCCACTGGAACACGTCGACTTTTTGCGCTCGGACCGGCAGCGTTTCCAGCGACCCGCTCAACGAGTTTTTCAATCAGTGTTATCGGGTGGTCAGGGGTGGGGCCTGTCATCGCGTGAATACCTTGTTAAAACTGCCCTGCTTGCGTAAAGATACTACTCGATTGGCGATTGGGGTAATACTAAAAAATACTTGAAAGCAATAAATACATACTGTATGTTCAAATCCGTTTTTTAGGGCCTTTCCGCGGTATTATTTTGCCGTTGCCGGCCGGCCCTTTTATATCGTGCGCCAATAGCGATTATTCAGCCGGTAATTATCGGCAAAACTCGCCGGCTCAACTACACTCAATTGATTTTGCACACTCTAATTGACGAGGAAAATATCATGGCCGTAAAAATTGTACCCAAGGAAGAGATGGTAGCTGCTGTAGGCACCAAATTTGAGCCTGGCGAGTGGATTGAAGTGACTCAGGATCGAATCAACACCTTTGCTGATTGCACAGAGGATCACCAGTTTATCCACGTAGACCCTGAAGCTGCTGCAAAAACACCCTTTGGCACAACGATCGCCCACGGCTTTTTAACCCTTTCACTGCTGTCCAAGCTGATTGAGGGCAATGGCGTGGTTCCTGAAAATACGGTTATGGGCCTGAACTACGGTTTTGACAAAGTGCGTTTTCTGGCGCCTGTTAAATCCGGTAAGCGCGTTCGTGCTCATGTCGAAGTGAAAAGCATCGACCAAAAAGACGACAACCGTTTTCTGATCAACAACAGTATTTCTGTTGAAATTGAAGGCGAGGAAACGCCTGCGTTGGTCGCTAATTGGTTGTCTATGGTAATTACCGGCTAAAGGTCGGGTATTGCGCATTTTCGCATTTAAATTTTTGAATACTTTATAGAGGACACAGTATGTCTATTCGATATGACGGCAAAGTTGCCATTGTTACCGGTGCTGGCCAGGGTTTAGGCCGCAGCCACGCGATAGAGCTTGCCAAGCGCGGCGCTAAAGTTGTTATCAATGACCTGGGTGGTTCCAAAGACGGCTCCGGCGGCTCGAGTGAAGCGGCGCAGTCTGTTGTTGCTGAAATCGAAGCGCTGGGCGGTGAAGCCATTGCCAACGGAGCGAACGTTGCCAAGTATGACGAAGTCGAGGCAATGGTAAAACAAACGATGGATACCTGGGGTCGCATTGACATATTGGTTAACAATGCCGGTATTCTGCGCGATAAGAGCTTTGCCAAAGGTTCTTTGGATGACTTCAAACTGGTTCTTGATGTGCATCTGATGGGCACAGTGAATTGCACCAAGGCGTGCTGGGACATCATGCGCGATCAGGCCTACGGTCGCGTCGTGGTGACAACATCATCCAGCGGTTTGTACGGTAACTTCGGTCAGAGCAACTACGGTTCAGCCAAAATGGGTGTGATCGGTTTGATGAATACTCTGGTACAGGAAGGTGCCAAGTACAATATCAAGGTTAATGCTTTGTCTCCTACAGCCGGCACTCGTATGACCGAAGGGCTTATCCCAGAGAAAGCGTTTGATTTGTTGACTCCGGAAACAGTGACCCCTGCAGTACTTTACCTGGTGAGCGAAGACGCTCCCAATCGCACCATTATGGCCGCCGGTGCTGGCGCCTATGCGGTTGCCAAGATTGTTGAAACTGACGGCGCCTGGTTGGCCCCGGAAGACCAGACACCCGAAGGCATTGCTGCCAACTGGGAAGCGATTACTGCCACTGCGGGCGAGGCTGTACCTCAGGCTGGTTTTGAGCAGACGGTCAAGTTTACCGGGAAAGCAGCTGCCGGCCTGGGTATAGACCTTAGCTAAGCGATTAAATTTATTTCGGCCTGACCCTGGTGTCTGGCCACAAAGGAGAAATATTATGAAAGAAGCAGTTATTGTTTCAACAGCGCGTACCCCGATTGGCAAAGCCTTCCGTGGTGGATTCAACAACTTGGGCGGAGCTAGCCTGGGCGCGGCATCAGTGGCGGAAGCGGTAAAGCGCGCCGGTATTGACCCTGCTCGTATTGAAGACGTGATTATGGGTAGTGCACTGCAACAGGGCGCCACTGGATCTAACGTGGCTAGACAGATCGCTCTTCGCGCTGGCCTGCCCGCTTCCGTTTCCGGTATGACTCTGGATCGCCAGTGTTCTTCAGGCCTGATGGCCGTAGCCACAGCAGCCAAGCAGATTATGCACGACGGACAAGACATCGCTATTGGTGGTGGTCTGGATTCTATTTCCCTGGTGCAGAATGAGCACATGAACCTGCACCGTATGGTTGACGAAGAGTTGATGGCTATATCGCCAAACTTCTTTATGCCTATGCTGCAAACTGCTGAAGTAGTTGCCGACCGCTATGGCATTACCCGCGAGCAGATGGACGTAATAGGTGCACAGTCTCAGGCGCGTACAGCCGCCGCTTATGAAGCCGGTAAATTTGACGATGAACTGGTTGACGTGACTTGCAAGCGTACTGTTTGGAACAAGGAAACTGGTGATGCATCTGAAGTTGAAGCCACTGTCTCCAGAGATGAAGGCCTGCGCGCTACGACTCCTGAAGCACTCGCTGGACTGAAGACAGTCATCGAAGGTGGAACAATCACTGCAGGCAACGCTTCACAGCTGTCCGACGGATCATCCGCTCAGGTATTGATGGATTCCAAGGTTGCCGAGCGCGAAGGTATTGAGCCTCTGGGCATATACCGCGGTATCGCTGTCGCCGGTTGTGAACCAGACGAGATGGGCATTGGCCCCGTATTTGCCGTGCCCAAGCTGCTCAAGGCCAATGGCCTTACAGTGAATGATATCGGCTTGTGGGAACTGAACGAAGCGTTCGCAGTGCAGGTTATCTATTGCCGTGATCAACTGGGCATAGACAACGACAAACTCAACGTAAACGGTGGCGCGATCTCGGTCGGCCATCCTTATGGCATGAGTGGCTCGCGTATGATTGGTCACGCTTTGATCGAAGGAAAGCGTCGCGGTGTTAAGTATGTGGTTGTGACCATGTGTGTGGGCGGTGGTATGGGTGCTGCCGGCCTTTTCGAAGTCGCGTAAACAAACACCTTTTGTCTTTGTTTGTTACTCTACGGCGCCCTTGGGCGCCGTATTTGTTTTCGGTATAGCGATAGCCAAAACTTTAGCGTGTTTGGCGGGCAATTGAGCAGGAGAAAATTATGAAAGCATTGGTATGTAAAGAACACGGCCTGGCGGACAAGCTCGAACTGGTAGCCGATTGGCCCAACCCTGAAGTGGGAGAACAGGACGTTCTCATTAACGTCAAAGCCGCAGGATTGAACTTCCCCGATGTGTTAATTATTCAGGGCAAATACCAGATTCAACCAGACATGCCTTTTATACCTGGCGGTGAATGCTCCGGTGAGGTTGTTGCGGTTGGTGCTAAGGTTAGCCGGTTCAAGGTGGGAGACAAGGTGATCTCAATGGGTGCTTCTGGTGCGTTTTGTGAGCAGATTGCAGTCAATGAACACGCGGCATTCCCTATGCCTGAAGGCTTGACCTTTGAGCAAGCTGCTGGCGTTAGCATCACTTACTTTACCTCCTATTACGCGCTAAAGCAGCGCGCTAACCTGCAAGCGGGTGAAACATTGCTGGTACTGGGCGCAGCGGGCGGAGTTGGCACCACCGCCATTGAGCTGGGCAAGCTGATGGGGGCCAAAGTTATCGCGGCGGCCAGTACCCAGGAAAAACTGGATCTTTGTAAATCATTGGGTGCGGATGAGGTCATTAATTACTCCGAAGAGTCCCTGAAAGATCGTATCAAGGAGCTGACCGGGGGCAAGGGTGTAGACGTTGTCTATGACCCGGTAGGTGGCGACTACGCCGAACCCGCCATTCGCGGCATGGCCTGGAATGGTCGGTATTTGGTTATTGGCTTCGCCAGTGGTCCGATTCCCAAAATCCCGCTAAATTTGACCCTTCTCAAAGGGTGCTCGCTAGTGGGTGTTTTCTGGGGGCGATTCACAGGTGAAGAGCCGGCCGTGAATCTGAAGAATATTGAGGAGTTGTGGGCGTTGTTCGCCGCGGGCAAGCTTAGCCCGGTTGTGACGGACAGCTTTTCAATCGATCAATACGAAGACGCTTTCAATTGCCTGATCGAGCGGCGCGCACGCGGCAAGGTCATTATGAATTTTTAGCTTATAGTCCTAAATGTAAATACCCGGAGATGATCTGATGGATGCTTTTGTTTTTAACACAGCGCCGCGAATAGTTAGCGGTGCTGGTAGCTCACTTGAGTTGGCGCAACAGTGTCGGATGTTGGGTGTAACGCGTCCGCTGCTGGTTACCGATCCCGGTTTGGTAGCTATTGGCCTGGTTGCTCCGGTGATCAGTGCGCTGGCGAGCGCGGGCATGCCTCCAGTGTTATTTGATCAGGTAAAAGAAGACCCGCCGGAAGCCGTCGTGTTGGCTGCAGCTGAACTGGGTGTGGGAGAGGATATTGACGGGGTTATCGCCGTAGGCGGTGGTAGCTCCATGGATGTGGCCAAGGTCGTTGCGGTTCTTATGGGGGGCAATCAAAGTCTCCCCGAACTTTACGGCGTGGACCAGGTCAGCGGCGCTCGCCTGCCGCTGCTTCTGGTGCCGACCACGGCCGGAACGGGTTCAGAGGTGACTCCAGTGGCGGTTATCACCACGGGTGAAACGACCAAGGCGGGGGTTTCTTCGGCTGTGTTATTACCCGACGTGGCGGTGTTGGATGCGGATTTGACACTGGGCCTGCCGCCAGCGGTCACCGCTATGACGGGCGTGGATGCGATGGTACACGCGATCGAGGCATACACTTCAAAACATAAAAAGAACCCGTTGTCGGACAATCTTGCCAGGCAGGCGTTGAGTCTTTTGTCGAGAAACATTCGCACAGCCGTACTCGAAGGCGGTAACCGTGAGGCTCGGGCCAATATGCTGCTCGGTGCGATGCTGGCCGGGCAGGCCTTTGCCAACGCACCGGTAGCGGCGGTACACGCTCTGGCTTATCCGTTGGGTGGGCATTATCATATACCCCATGGCCTCAGTAATTCTCTGGTACTGCCGTCTGTCCTTGAGTTTAATGCGCCCCAGGCCAGCCATCTTTATTCCGAGCTGGCAGAAATCGTTATCGGTGAGCCGGTGGCAGGGGATGAACAGGCCAGAACCTCGGCCCTGATAGACGCGCTGCGTAGTCTGATAAGCGATGTCTCCCTGCCCGCCACATTGCAAGAGGCGGGCGTTAAGGAGGAGGACCTGGAAATGTTGTCAGAAGACGCCATGCTGCAGCAACGGCTTTTAGTGAATAATCCTCGTGACATTGCCTATGAGGATGCCCTGATGATCTACCGGGCGGCTTATTAAATGGCAGGGAAACTTTAAATGAGGCGTAAATTCCTATGAGCGAATCCTCCGTGCCCGGTCGTTCGGACTACCGCGTATTTTACCCAATTAGTACCCGCTGGAGTGATAACGATATTTACGGTCACGTAAACAATGTGATGTATTACTCCTACTTCGATACAGCGGCCAATCGCTATCTGATTGAAGAGGGCGGGCTCGATATTAACGATGGGTCAATTGTTGGTTTTGTGGTGAATTCCGGATGCGAATATCACGCACCGATTAGCTATCCTGAGCCTATTGAAGCTGGTCTGCGAATCGACAGACTCGGCAACAGTTCCGTCCAATATGGTATAGCGATTTTTAAACAGGGGATTGAGCAGGCTGTTGCGCACGGCCACTTCGTGCACGTGTTTGTCGATCGTGCGGCGAATAAATCCGTGCCTATCCCGCCGCAATTAAGAGCTGCGCTGGAACGAATTACTCGTTAGCTGTTGTTTTTTCGTTGCACCAGTACCAGTGTGGTTAACACTATAAGAAATACTGCAGCGCTGAAGAGCGCGGCCAGTGGGCCGTGAATTTGATATAGCGCTCCGGCGCATATTGGTCCTACAGAAAAACCGATAGCCGGGCATGAGCTCACCATTCCTGCTATCGCGCCCTGTTCCTCCGCTGTAACCGCCAGAGAAGCGCCCGCCGAGATCGCCGGAACACTCATTCCCAGGCCGGTACCCAAAAAGCCCATGCCCACCGCCAGTACCGCGAAAGTCTCAAAACTCGCAACAAACAGAGCGCCAATCAGCATCGACACAAGGCCCAGGCCAATGAACTGACTGGCTTTTAGCGAAAGCCTCTGCATCACCGTCATTTGGGTTGTGAAGGTAAAAACAGCGGCCACCATGAGTGCCGCACCAGTCATTTGCGCGGTTTCGATGCCACTTAGATTCATTTTGTCCTGCAGCTGAAAGCCCAGGGTTTGTTGAATACCTGAATAGCCTACAAATAATCCTATGGAGGCACCCAGGTAGCGTACGACCCTCGGGTCTGTGTAGCGAAGACGAGCCCGCACCGCTCTACTCACAAGCTCGGTTTTAGGCGTTACGGGCAACTTTTTCCAGACCAGGATAGCGGCAAAAGCTGCCAGCGCGCCGGCAAAGTACAGGGGTGCCAGTAATCCCAAGGTGGCCAATGCACCGCTGACCGCGGGGCCGAGAATTGTTCCCATGCTGTTGGCTGTGCCCAAATGTGCCATGGTTTTGGTGCGTTGTTCAGGGGAGCTGTGGTCAGCAGCGTAGGCCACACTGGCCGGGCTGGTACCGGACATAATCACAGATTGACTGCAGCGCGCCAGTAGCAGGACGGCGTATAACGTAGCACCGCTGAGCAGCCCACTTAAACCCGCGTAAAATACGCTGGTAAATAAAAGCGTACCTATCGTATAGCCCACCAGACCGGTGATGATGATCGGCTTGCGACCTACGCGATCACTAAACCGGCCCCAGCGCGGTGATGCAATTCCGAATACCAGGGCCGAGACACCAATAATAGAGGTTATCTGTACCTCACTTAGGAGTACTTCTCGACCCAGTGGAGGCAGAATCGCAAACACCAGTGATTGACCGATCCCTGTGGCCATAAGGCCCACAATGAGAACGGTAAATTGCGCTCGCGATAACTGCCGGGTCATGTTGACCTCATATGCGGGTAGGTCTTATTTAAGCTCTGAGGAAGACTTGCCCAAAACCCGGCGAGCCACAATTAGCTGCTGGATTTGCTGTGTGCCTTCAAAGATGTCGAGAATCTTGGAATCCCTGGCAAATTTTTCCAGCAATTCGCTCTCACTGTAGCCCAGGCTTTGACACAGCTCCACACAGCGCAGCGTGACGTAGTTGCCCATGCGGCCGGCTTTGGCTTTGCACATCGACGCTTCCATGGAATTGGGCATTTTGTTGTCCGCCATCCATGCGGCACGCAATACCAGCAGTCGTGCGCCTTCCCACTCCGCTTCCATCTTATACAGTTCGGCCTCGAGGGCGGACAGGTTGCTTGGGTTTTTGTCGAACTTGAGTTCCACTCCCTCTTTCTCAAGTATGGAACGGGTGAGATCCAGGGCGGCGCGGCCAACTCCAATCGCCATAGAGGCCACTGGCGGGCGAGTGTTATCGAAGGTCTGCATGACGCCGCCAAACGCTTTTTTGCGTTCTTCGGCATTGGTTGCCACCTGCGGGCTTCCGAGGATATTTTCTTTCGGGATTCGGCAGTCACTGAAGACGATGGCTGCGGTGTCGGAGGCCCGAATACCCATCTTGTATTCCAGTCTTGCAACTTCACAGCCCGGTGTGCCTTTTTCGACAATAAAAGATTTTATAGCCGCCTTGCCCAGAGATTTGTCCAGCGTTGCCCACACCACCAGCGTGTCGCAGCGATCCCCATCGGTAACAAAAATCTTCTCGCCGTTGAGCACCCATTCGTCGCCATCGGCTACAGCCGTGGTGCTAACATTGGCTGAATCGGATCCCGTGTTGGGTTCGGTGATGCACATGGCGGCGTATGAGCTGCCGTATTTTTCTACCTGTTCGGGGGTGCCCACCGCATTGATTGCCGCATTACCCAAACCGCTTCCGGGCATGCCCAAAAACAAGCCCACGTCGCCCCAACTAAGTGCCTGCAGTCCGGTGACAGAGCCGATGTTACCGCCGTTGACGATGGTGCCTTCAGGGACTGGTTCTTTTTTGCCACCGCCTGCGCCAGACCTGCCGCCATTTATCAGTTTTGCGACTTCTTCCATTTCCTTCGGGTAGCTGTGCTCTTCCTTGTCGTACTTGCGCGAGTAGGGCCGCATCATATGTTCGGCTAACATCATTATGTTATCGACGGTTTCCTGATGTGCTTTTGATAGTTCGAGATTGATCATTTTGTTACTCCTGGAATTCTGTGTGGTTATACGCTGGCAGCGCCTTCAAGAATGGCAATGGCTCTGAGATTGCGATACCACTGTTCTACCGGGTGCTCGCGGCAGAACCCATGGCCACCCAGTAGCTGGACGCCGTCGGTACCAATTTTCATTGCATGTTCAGCACAGAACGTCTTGGCTAGAAACGCCTGCTCGTGAAAGTCCAGGCCCTGTTCTGCTCGAGACGCTGCTCGCCAGGTCATCAGGCGCATGGCGTCGAGTTCTATGGCGATGTCGGCAATCATAAAGGCCACAGATTGTCGGTTGGTGATGGGCTCGCCAAAGGCAACACGTTCATTGCAATAGTCTTTTACATAGTCGAGAACTGCCTGGCAGGTGCCCACCGCCAGTGCGCAGATGCCTATGCGCGATAGATCGATGAAACGCTGTAAATTGAACAGGCCTTCGCCCAGTAACGCGCTGTGCTCTAATTGCACGTCTGCGAATTCCACGGTTGCAGTTTCTATGGCGCGCAAGCCCATATTGGACTCTGGCGTTGCTGTCATGCCTGCTGGTTTACCTTCAACAATAAACGCGGCGGGACCTTCTTTTTCCAGATTAGCCACAACCAGCATTAATTGGGCCTCGCAGCCCAACGGCACAAGGGATTTTGTACCATTGAGCGTGAAGCCGGTGTCGGTGCGTGTGGCAGTGCATGCCGGTTCGGTTGGCTCGAAGGTGGCGCGTGGCTCCTGCAGTGCCGTGGTGGCCGCGACAAAATCTTCGCCACAAAATAAGGGTAGATACTTTTCTTTTTGCGCTTCGCTGCCCTGATCCAGCAGGGTGTTGACAAAGGCCAGCGGGCTGAGCGTGCCCAGCGCCAGTGACAGGTCCCCATGAGATAGGTCTTCGGCATTGAGGACATTTGAGACAGGTGAGCGAATGACACCCGCGCCGCCCAGCGCTTCTGGGATTGGCATTAGCGTCAGGCCCAGGTCCAGAGTTTTTTGGTAAAAGTTCTCCGGCGTTGCTGCGGCTTCGTCGGCCTCTTTGGCCTGGGATCGAATTTCCGCATTGGCAAATCGCTGTACAGTGTCGCGATTCATGCGTTGATCATCACTCAGTGTGACGTCAAATATTAGCTCTTGTGCTGCGGTGCTCATTTGAAATTCCTTTGCTGGTTGAATGCGTCTTGAAAAAATTTATTGGCTGGCATGGGAGGGCGCTTTGAGCCCGCCGATCAGGTAATCCACCAGGTGGTCAAGCAGTTGGTCATTGTTAAAGTGGCTCAAATCTCCCAGCGGTGTATGCGCAAGTGAGGCGACCTCGGCAACACCGTGAAAAGCGTTAACTGACATAAACATGAGGCGGAGCTTTCTTACTTTGGGGGGTAGTTCGGGGACCAGTTTGGCAAGTTTGTTGTCGATGCGTTGCCAGAATGCGCCGTAAACAGGATTGATGGCGGCGGCAATTTCCGGATCGTTTTCGGCGATGGCTTTGGACATGAAGCGAATTGCATCAGCCCCCCAGGGCTGTGTGACCGGTAGCTGCGTCAGCGGGCGCACTGTATTGCGAAATGCCTCTCTCAGTGAGGGGTGTTCAGGCGCCTCCTCGCGAATTTTGTCTGCTATTGCCTGCAGTTCCTGGGCAATCATATCAATTAGCGCGGCGATAACACCTGCTCTGTTGCTGAAGTGGTAGTGCATCGCAGCGGAGTTTTTTGAACCGGCGGCGGCGCTGATACTGCGAAGGGATACCCCATGCAATCCTTTCCGGGCGTAAAGCCGCATGGCGGTTAGCAGCAACTTCTGGCGTGTGCTGACCGGCGTCGCAATATCTTGAGCCAGGTTGTTTTGACTGCCCACTAGTTAATGGATTCCACAGACTTGCCCATCCCACCGAGAAAGCGTGGATAGTTCACCGGGAACAGTCGCGATACAAATGACAGGAGTTTTGCATCTGAGCCAATGAGAAGACGAATTTTTTTTGTCTCTATTGCAGCAATAATTTGCGCAGCAGCAGACTCAGGTGTGGTGCGAGCGAACTTTTCGAAGTTGGCGTGCCGTTCATCCGCGTCGGAAGTTTCGTTGGCGCTGCGACTATTGAGCGCTATATTCGTTTTAATTCCGCCGGGGTGTACACAGCAAACGTGTACGTTGCTGCCGTCCAGTTCGTGGCGCAGTGCCTCTGTATAACCCCTTACCGCAAATTTGGCGGCATTGTAGGCAGACTGTGTCGGAATGCCCACGATGCCAAAGATTGATGACAGATTTACCAGATGTCCCTGCTTGGCTTTGCGCAATAGCGGCAGAAACGCTTTGGTGCCGTAGACTACGCCCCAGAAGTTGATGTTCATCAGCCATTCAATGTCTTCATAGCTGCTCTCTTCAACGGTAGCCATTAGTGCGACACCGGCATTGTTGATCAGAATGTCGATATGGCCGTGCTGCGCGGCGATTTGGTCGGCCCACGCGTGGACGGCTGCTCTATTGGCAATATCCAGTACCTGCGTTTCAGTGGAAATATCCCTGCGCTGCAATGATTGCACGGTCTCATTCAGGCCCTGAGCGTTGATATCGCTCAGCAGCAAGGCACATCCATCGCGGTTCAATTGCTGGGCCAATGCACGCCCGATTCCCGAGCCTGCCCCGGTTATTACCGCCAATTTGCCGTTGCTGTACGCCATGGAAGTCTCTCGTGTGCTGATTCAGCGCAGTATGATAAGCGATATCCCATTTAAAGCAAGTGCTTTACTGACGGGAAAGGCGATCCCCGTGGCCCGTTCAAACTGCAAACAAATGCCGTTGTTTGGGCTTATGGGCCTTCGGTGCTATGGACACTTCCGGTGCTATCGCCTAAAATCACCCGCCAGATTTCACAAGACCGGACAGCGCACCGGGATTCTTAATTACCTTGTGAATAACCAGAGCTGAAACTATGACGAAAAAGCGAGATGAGGCTTCCCATCTCGCTTTTTTTCGAGCGCGCAGCGAGGGTTATCACTGATGTTTGATGGAGGTTTGCTTGGTCTGTCCAGCCATATTGGCCCTTGCCGATGGTAGTGTATTCAAAGGCGTGGCGATCGGTGCACAAGGCACCTCCGTCGGAGAAGTCGTTTTCAATACGGCGATGAGTGGCTATCAGGAAATTCTGACTGATCCCTCATACGCCCGTCAAATGGTTACCCTCACATACCCGCATATTGGGAATACTGGCACTAACGCTGAGGATGAAGAGTCACGGGGAATATGGGCCACTGGCCTGATTATTCGCGATCTGCCCATTATGGCCAGCAATTACCGCAATACCGAATCTTTACAAGATTATCTCCAGCGCCATGAAATAGTTGCGATTGCCGATATCGACACGCGCCGACTGACACGGATATTGCGCGAAAAAGGCGCTCTGGGCGGGTGCATTATGGCCGGCGAAAACGTGGATGAGGCCAAAGCGCTGGAACAGGCCCGGGGATTTGCTGGCCTCAAGGGTATGGATCTGGCAAAGGAAGTGACGGTTGAGGAAAGCTACACGTTTGTTGAAGGCAGTTGGGAGTGGAATGTCGGTCACTCGGAGCGACCCCTGGGTGAATTGCCCTTTCATGTTGTTGCCTATGACTATGGTGTGAAACGCAATATCCTGAGAATGCTGGTAGACCGTGGTTGCCGTCTGACTGTGGTGCCGGCGCAGACACCGGCGGCGGACGTATTGGCGATGAACCCTGATGGGGTATTTCTCTCCAATGGCCCTGGCGACCCCGAGCCCTGTGACTACGCCATAAAGGCTATTAGGGACATTCTCGAAACGCAGGTGCCGGTATTTGGTATTTGTCTGGGGCATCAATTATTGGCCCTTGCCAGCGGTGCTGCCACCGTGAAAATGAAATTTGGCCACCACGGCGCGAACCATCCCGTGAAGAATCTTGATGACGATACGGTATTGATTACCAGTCAGAATCACGGTTTTGCGGTGGATGAGGATAGCTTGCCAGCCAATTTGCGAATCACCCATAAATCTCTGTTTGACGGCTCGTTGCAGGGCATTCACCGCACCGACAAGGACGCCTTTGGTTTTCAGGGGCACCCCGAGGCCAGCCCGGGACCTCATGACGCAGCCCCCCTGTTTGATCACTTTATTAATCTTATCCAAGCCAGGGCGTCAGCCGACCAGCCTATGGCCGCCCCAACAGGAAACAGTTGACGCCCTATGCCTAAAAGAACCGATATCGAAAGCGTCCTGATTCTTGGCGCCGGGCCTATAGTCATCGGCCAAGCCTGTGAGTTCGACTATTCTGGTGCCCAGGCTTGTAAGGCTCTGCGTGAAGAGGGATATCGCGTCATATTGGTTAACTCAAATCCCGCTACAATCATGACTGATCCATCGATGGCTGATGCGACCTATATCGAGCCCATTGAGTGGCAAACCGTTGCGCGAATTATCGAGATTGAAAAACCTGACGTACTGCTGCCAACCATGGGTGGGCAAACCGCGCTAAATTGTGCGCTCGATCTGGCAAGAGAAGGTGTGCTGGAAGAGCACGGCGTAGAAATGATTGGCGCCACAGCCGAAGCTATCGATATGGCTGAGGATCGCCAGCAGTTTGATAACGCTATGAAGCGTATTGGTTTGGCAACGCCGCGTTCGGCGACAGCGCACAGTATGGAAGAAGCTTATCAGGTGCTCGATCATCTGGGCTTCCCCTGTATTATTCGCCCCTCGTTTACCATGGGCGGGTCCGGTGGTGGTATCGCGTATAACCGCGACGAATTCGAGACAATCTGTACCCGTGGCCTGGATCTATCGCCCACCACCGAGCTGTTGATCGATGAATCCCTGATCGGTTGGAAAGAGTTTGAAATGGAAGTGGTCAGGGACAAAAATGACAATTGCATCATTGTTTGTTCGATCGAAAACTTTGATGCCATGGGCGTGCATACAGGCGATTCCATTACCGTTGCGCCGGCCCAGACGCTAACAGACAAAGAATACCAAATCATGCGTAACGCATCCTTGGCGGTGTTGCGAGAGATCGGCGTTGAAACGGGCGGATCGAATGTCCAGTTCGGGCAGGACCCGAAGACCGGCCGTATGGTTATTATCGAGATGAATCCCCGGGTATCGCGCTCTTCGGCTCTGGCGTCAAAAGCGACCGGTTTCCCAATCGCCAAGGTGGCCGCCAAGCTGGCGATAGGTTACACCCTGGACGAACTACAGAATGATATTACCGGTGGTGCAACGCCGGCGTCCTTCGAGCCTTCTATCGATTATGTGGTGACAAAAATCCCACGTTTTGCCTTTGAAAAATTTGAGGCGGCTGACTCACGCCTGACCACCCAGATGAAATCGGTGGGTGAGGTGATGGCGATTGGCCGTACTTTCCAGGAGTCGCTGCAGAAAGCGCTGCGCGGCCTCGAGGTTGGCTCTGCCGGCTTTGAGCATATGATCGATGTGGACAATCCCGATTTGCGCGACGAGCTGGTTTCAGAACTGACGAACCCGGGCCCGGATCGTATTTGGTACTTGGGCGATGCATTTCGCGGGGGCATGAGTGTTGATGAGGTCTACCAGTTCTCGGGTGTTGATCCGTGGTTTCTGGTGCAGATAAAGGACATTATCGACACCGAAGATAGTTTGAAGAAAGTTAACCTCAAAGAGATGGCGCATTCGCAGATGTATGCGCTTAAGCGCAAGGGTTTCTCGGATATTCGCCTGGGTGTGTTATTCAATGCCGATGAGCAAGAAGTGCGAGAGCACCGGCACAGTCTTGGTATTCACCCGGTTTACAAGCGCGTAGACACCTGTGCGGCTGAGTTTGCTTCATCTACAGCTTATATGTATTCCACCTATGAGGAGGAGTGCGAGGCTGCTCCCACTGATCGGGATAAAATCCTGGTGCTCGGCGGTGGGCCCAACAGAATCGGGCAGGGCATTGAATTCGATTACTGCTGTGTGCACGCGGCGCTGGCAATGCGCGAAGACGGTTACGAGGCCATAATGGTCAACTGTAACCCCGAAACTGTATCAACCGATTACGATACCTCAGATCGCCTGTATTTTGAGCCTGTAACGCTGGAAGATGTACTGGAAATTGTCGCTTTGGAAAAACCCAAAGGTGTGATTGTTCAGTTCGGTGGCCAGACGCCCCTGAAGCTGGCCAGATCGCTAGAGGCGGCCGGGGTTCCGATTATTGGCACAACACCCGATGCCATAGACCGGGCTGAAGACCGCGAACGCTTTCAGCAGATGATTCAAAAATTGAATCTCAAGCAACCTGAAAACACCACGGTGCGCAGTACCGATGAAGCAGTTGCTGCCGCCGCAAAAATTGGTTATCCCCTGGTTGTTCGCCCCTCCTATGTACTGGGTGGTCGCGCTATGGAGATTGTCTACCGAGAGGAAGACTTGCTGCGCTATATGCACAACGCAGTGCAAGCCTCCAATGACTCTCCTGTGCTACTGGATAGTTTCCTAAGTGCCGCCATTGAAGTGGATGTGGATGCAGTGTCCGACGGCGAAGAAGTCGTTATTGGCGCCATTATGCAGCACATAGAGCAAGCGGGTGTTCACTCTGGGGATTCCGCGTGTTCCTTGCCCCCCTATAGTCTTGACGCCGATGTTCAGGACGAGATGCGAGATCAGATCAAGCAAATGGCGCTTGAGCTGGGTGTAAAGGGTCTGATGAATGTGCAGTTGGCCTGGCAGGACAACGAGATATACGTTATTGAAGTGAACCCGCGGGCTTCGCGAACCGTGCCGTTTGTGTCCAAGTGCATCGGTGCCTCGCTGGCAAAAGTAGCGGCGCGCTGTATGGCGGGCCAAACACTGAAAGAGCAGGGTTTTACCAAGGAGATTATACCCCCGTATTTTTCTGTTAAAGAAGCGGTTATGCCCTTTAACAAGTTTCCCGGTGTGGATCCAATACTGGGGCCAGAAATGAAATCTACCGGTGAAGTGATGGGTACCGGTGATAACTTCCCGGATGCTTATGCCAAGGCACAATTGGCTGCTGGCGACTCACCACCACGTAGCGGGACGGCATTGATTAGTGTGCGCGATGTCGACAAGCCAGGTGCCGTAGAGGTCGCTCGCAACCTGGTTGAGTTAGGGTTCTCACTGGCGGCAACTGGTGGTACAGCGGACGCTATGGAAGCTGCTGGTTTGGAAGTTCGCCGCATTAATAAGGTATTGGAAGGGCGGCCTCATATCGTCGATATGATTAAAAATGATGAGGCAGATTTGATTGTAAATACTACGGAAGGTCGCCGGGCAATTGCAGATTCTGCACCCATTCGGGCCAGTGCCGAGGCCCATCGGGTGTTTTACACGACCACACTCACCGCTGCCGAAGCAATATGCATGGCCTTAAAGCGCGGCGAAGGGGACAAAACCGTCAGAAGGTTGCAGGATCTACACAGGAGTATCGGAGCATGAGTAGCGTACCAATGACCGTAGCAGGCGAAGCCGCGCTTCGAGACGAACTTGAGCATTTGAAGCGGGTCGAGCGTCCGGCAATCATCCAGGCTATAGCTGAAGCCCGTGAACACGGAGATCTCAAGGAAAATGCGGAATACCATGCTGCCAGGGAGCAGCAGAGTTTTGCCGAAGGTCGAATCGTGGAGATTGAATCAAAGCTCGCCGGTGCGCAGATTATCGACGTAACGCAGATCCCTAAAACGGGAAAGGTTATCTTTGGTACGACTGTTGATTTGGTCAATGTCGACACAGAGGAGACCGTTACTTACCGAATCGTCGGCCAGGACGAGGCGGACGTGAAACAAAACCTTATTTCTGTCGGTTCACCTATCGCCAGGGCAATGATTGGCAAGCAGGAAGGCGATGTGGTGGTGGTGCGTGCGCCCGGTGGTGAAATTGAATACGAAATAGATCAGGTACAGTACATCTAGGTTTTGTTTAAGTCGGCGCGCTCGTGCTGATATAGCCTGACTTCGGCAAGTACCAGCTGGGCAACCAGCTTCACCATCATGGCATGATTTTCTTGCCGTATGCCTTCCAGGCCCTCATTAATCTGCTCATTCAGATCTTCGCGCTCATGCTCTGAGAGTCCTGCGGGTATTTTAAGTGAAAAAATGTATTGTTCGGAATCGCTGAGCTCGGCGTAGATTCGAGTGAGTTCTCCAGCGGCAAAATCGATGAGAGCCTGGTCGGCGCCCTTGCTTTCCAGGAGACAACGTAGTTCTCTGTCCAGATAGGTCAGGCCCTGCGCTTGCTGTGACGGGAATTCAAAGACTTTTCCCACTTCGACTCCTACAGGTTGCTGGTGTCTGCAACCATCATAACGAACATGGAGCGATGGGCGAAAGACTTCCCTTCAATAAGTGTCTAACTTAATGTTAAACACAGGATGGATGGCGCGTTTTAAACCTGGGTTTCAGTGTTGTTCAAATGCGCTGTGGTTAGCCCACGGGGCGAATTAGATTGGATAGTTTGGGGTCCGGTTTACTTGAACGCCTTAGTACCAGTATGACATTACCTACGGCTTGAATAATTTTTGCACCGGTACTTTCGCAAAGCTCCGCAGAGACAGCTTGCCGAGCGTCGCCGCCACCGACTGCGAGTTTAATCTTGATAAATTCATGGTCGGTCAGAGCACGATCGATTTCTTTTAGCACGTTCTCATTCAGCCCTTTTCCGGCGATGGTGACTACGGGTTTGAGCTTGTGCCCTATCGCGCGCAGTTGTTTGATGTCCTGATTTGCTTTCTTGCTCATAGTCATTCCAAGGTATAATAGTTTCGCCGATTAGCGCGTGAAGGAGGGGTTTTGGCATACTGCGATGCAGTGACTCCGTGAGTTTATTGATTTCCCCTTAAGGTGCGACGCTTATTGCGAGGAGCCCGCATTCTACACAAGCAGGTGCCCACACGATACCAGTCTGAGAGTCAGTGAAATATGGCAAAGAAAAAATCATCCAGCAAGGCCTGGTTGAAAGAACATCGCGATGACCAGTATGTGCAGCAAGCCCAGCGCGACGGCTATCGGTCTCGCGCCTGCTATAAATTGCTGGAAATACAGGAAAAAGACAAACTTTTTCTCCCCGGTATGACTGTATTGGACTTGGGCAGTGCGCCGGGTGGCTGGTCACAGGTGGCCGCGGAGCTGGTCGGGCACGACGGTCGCATAGTCGCGTCGGATATTTTGTCGATGGATAATCTCGCCGGTGTTGAGTTTATCAAGGGCGACTTTACCGAAGATGCCGTTTTTGAAAATATTCTCAAGGCTCTGGATGGGCAGCTTGTAGATGTAGTGGTCTCCGATATGGCGCCAAATATGAGTGGGATGAACGCTGTTGACCAACCTCGGTCTATGTATTTAGTCGAGTTAGCGCTGGATATGGCGAGGCGTATTTTGCTTCCTGGAGGGGCTTTTGCCACCAAAATATTTCAAGGGGAGGGTTTTGACGAGATATTTCATGCCGCACAGGACTCTTTTGATAAGGTACTGACGCGTAAACCCAAGTCATCCCGGCCGCGCTCTCGGGAAGTCTATATTGTCGCCAAGGGCTACCGAGGCGTTCAAGAGTAATTTTACACACGCAATATTGGCTTGTTCCTAGGGCTTGAAACATGGAGTGGCCGCCCCAATTGTAGTACATTGCAGGCTGGATTCCGGCCTTTTTACCCATCTGAAGCGCTGCAGGGCCATCCGGTGGTTCCAGCTTGTCCGTGTAAAACGGATATAATCTGACTATAGTTAAAGGAGTAAAGGGCTGTAGCGGCCAAGGTGAAGAGGGGCGTGTGTATCGCCCATCACTGAATTGACCGCCTGTTTACGAGGATACAGCATTGAATGATATGGCAAAAAATCTATTACTTTGGCTAGTTATAGCCGCCGTTTTGTTGTCGGTATTCAACAATTTTAATATGCAGACGCCCACTGAAGAGCTGGGCTACTCCGAGTTTGTTGCTGAGGTGCAGCGCGATCAGGTGAAGAGGGTTCTGGTCGATGGCCTAACCATCTCTGGCGAGCGTTATGACGGCAGTCAGTTCGATACTATTCGTCCGATGATTGAGGATCCCCGTCTGATGGATGACATGCTGGAGCATAAGGTTGTCGTCGAAGGACGAAAACCAGAGCAGCAAAGCGTTTGGACGCAGCTGTTGGTTGCCAGTTTCCCCATTCTGATCATAATTGCCGTTTTTATGTTTTTCATGCGTCAGATGCAAGGTGGTGGCGGCGGTCGTGGCGGCCCCATGAGCTTTGGTAAGAGCAAGGCGCGTTTGATTGGGGAAGATCAAATTACTACAACCTTCGCCGACGTTGCCGGTGTTGATGAAGCCAAGGAAGATGTGCAGGAACTGGTTGATTTTTTGCGCGAGCCCGCACGTTTTCAAAAGTTAGGTGGACGCATACCTCGTGGCGTGTTGATGGTAGGCCAACCGGGAACAGGTAAAACACTGCTTGCCAAGGCAATCGCCGGTGAAGCAAAAGTGCCTTTCTTTACAATATCGGGCTCTGACTTTGTAGAGATGTTTGTTGGTGTTGGTGCCTCTCGCGTACGAGATATGTTTGACCAGGCGAAAAAGCAGGCGCCGTGTATCATTTTTATTGATGAAATTGATGCCGTGGGCCGTCATCGAGGTGCTGGCCTTGGTGGTGGGCACGATGAGCGCGAGCAAACCTTGAACCAGTTGCTGGTTGAAATGGACGGTTTTGAAGTCAACGATGGCGTTATTGTTATCGCGGCGACTAACCGTCCCGATGTATTGGATCCAGCGCTGCTGCGTCCCGGTCGATTTGACCGGCAGGTGGTGGTTGGCCTTCCCGATATTCGTGGTCGTGAGCAGATCCTCAAGGTGCACATGCGCAAAGTGCCACTTTCTGAAGACGTTGAGGCATCAAAGATTGCCCGCGGTACACCGGGGTTTTCAGGTGCCGATCTTGCTAATTTGGTCAATGAATCGGCTCTGTTTGCAGCGCGCGCAGGTGTTCGTACCGTGGGTATGGCGCAATTTGAACTGGCCAAAGATAAAATCATGATGGGCGCAGAGCGCAAATCTATGGTGATGTCCGAGGACGAAAAACGCAATACTGCGTATCACGAAGCCGGGCATGCCATCGTCGGGCGTTTGGTACCAGAGCATGATCCTGTTTACAAAGTGAGCATTATTCCTCGCGGTCGGGCTTTGGGTGTGACCATGTTTCTTCCTGAGGAAGATCGCTACAGCCATAGTCGCCGACATATTAACAGCCAGATATGCAGTTTATTTGGGGGCCGTGTTGCCGAAGAAATGACACTGGGCAAGGACGGGGTTACAACCGGGGCTTCCAATGACATCCAGCGCGCCAGTTCTATAGCCCGAAAAATGGTCACCCAGTGGGGCCTGTCTGACAAAATGGGTCCGCTGATGTATGACGAAGCCGAGGAAGAGGTTTTCCTGGGGCGTTCCGCGGGGCAGGCGCATAAATCGGTGTCTGCTGAGACGGCCAAAAATATTGATGAAGAAGTGCGGCGAATTATTGATGAGTGCTACAGCACGGCCGAAACGCTGCTTGAAGAGAATCTCGACAAGCTGCACAGCATGGCCGACGCCCTTATGTTGTTTGAAACGATCGACAGTGATCAGATAGACGATATCATGCTGGGTAAAAAACCCAGAGAGCCCAAGGGTTGGGGTGATGCTGGTGATGCCGGTGGTGGCGGTGATAGTGCCGGTACCAATCAGGCAGCCGACGCTAAAGATTCAACCGGCCCCATCGGCGGCCCCGCCGGCGAGCACTAACTCCGGTTCCATTGTTGTTTTCTCATTATTCTACCGAGCGGGCGCTACTGGATTGTGGCGGCCGCTCTCTCGATTTGTCCAGCCCTGTAATTATGGGTGTTATCAATACGACACCTGATTCATTCTCCGACGGTGGTACGCTTTATAGCGGTAGTAAACTCGATGTCGAGCGGGCATTTGAGCGCGCCAAACAGATGGTTGAAGCCGGCGCTCGGTTGTTGGATGTTGGCGGCGAGTCTACGCGCCCGGGCGCCAAACCTGTTAGTGCCGAGCAAGAAGCTGATCGGGTGCTTCCGCTGTTGCGCGCAATAGTTGCCGAGCTGGATGTTATTGTCTCGGTTGATACCAGTTCACCCCAATTGATGATCGATGCGGCCGCAGCAGGAGCCGGGATGCTGAATGATGTTCGTGCTCTTGGTCGTGATAGTGCACTTGCCAGTGCTGCGTCGACGGGACTGCCGGTATGTCTGATGCACATGCAGGGAAATCCCGATACCATGCAAAGCGCACCGCACTATGATGATGTTGTTAAAGAGGTAGGGGATTATCTCGATGGCCGCGTAGAGGCCTGTGTCGCAGCTGGAATTGACCGTGACCGTATTGTGCTTGATCCAGGATTTGGATTTGGCAAGACCGTAGACCACAATCTCAAATTATTGCAGGCGCTACCGCAGTTGGCGATGCGCGGAATGCCGGTGTTGGCAGGGCTGTCCCGAAAATCGATGATTGCGAAGCTCATCGGTAGGGACGTGGATTCGCGCATGGCGGCCAGTCTTGCGCTGGCCGTTATGGCTGTTGAGCGTGGCGCGAATATTATAAGAACACATGATGTGGCCGAAACTGTAGACGCAGTGGCTATGGCTGTTGCATTGGCGGGAGTAAATAATAATGTCTAAACGTTATTTTGGAACTGATGGAATTCGCGGATCGGTGGGAGACCAGCCGATTACCCCTGACTTCATGTTGCGGCTTGGTTTTGCCTGTGGTCGCGTGTTCGCAACGCGTGCCAGTGAGGGTGACGGTTACCGAGATGGCAGGGGGTCCCAGGGCGGAAACCGCTGCACGGTAATTATTGGTAAGGATACGCGGATTTCGGGTTATATGTTCGAGTCGGCACTTGAGGCCGGGCTGGTTGCTGCCGGTGTCGACGTAAAACTGCTGGGGCCTATGCCAACACCCGCAGTTGCCATGATGACGCGAACTCACAATGCGGTTGCAGGTATCGTCATCAGCGCCTCGCACAATCCGTTTTACGATAACGGCATCAAGTTTTTCTCCGCAGCAGGTTCGAAGCTTCCCGATGATATTGAGCACGCGATAGAAGCGCAGCTTGATGAAGATATCAAAACTGTTATGTCTCGCGATATTGGCAAGGTGGTCAGGGTTGTTGATGCCGCTGGCCGATATATAGAATTCTGCAAATCCACCGTCCCGGAAGGATTCAGTCTCAGGGGTTTGCGTATTGCAGTTGATTGCGCACATGGAGCTACCTACCACATCGCTCCCAGTGTTCTGGGTGAATTGGGTGCAGAAGTCATCCCCATGGGTGTTCAGCCCGATGGTTTTAATATCAACGAAGGGGTGGGGTCGACGGAACCTGCTGCATTGGCCAAGTTGGTCAGGGAAAAAGAGGCAGACCTGGGAATAGCCTATGACGGCGATGGCGATCGCGTTTTATTTGTTGATCAGAATGGTGATATTGTCGACGGCGATGAACTGATCTACATAATGGCAATGCATCGATTGGCCCAGGGAACCAGTGATGCGGGCGTTGTTGGTACGCTGATGTCTAATCTGGGTTTGGAAGTCGCGTTAAAAGCCCAGGGGCTGCAGTTTGACAGGGCGCAGGTGGGTGACCGATACGTTAAGGCGGTCATGGAAGCACAGGGCTGGTCGCTTGGCGGCGAGTCCTCGGGCCATATTATATGCTCGGACATTACAACTACGGGGGACGGTATAGTGGCCTCCTTGCAGGTTTTGGTTGCTCTTAAGGCCGCTGGCACAGATTTGGCAACTTTGCGCGGTGGTATGAAGAAATACCCGCAGACAATGATCAATGTGCGGATAAATGACAAAGTAGATTTGTCAGAGTTCCCCGAGTTGACTGCAGCAGTTGCTGCGGTAGAGGAAAAACTGGGCGAGCGTGGCAGGGTATTGCTGCGACCCTCGGGCACCGAGCCCCTGGTACGCGTGATGGTGGAGGGGGAAGATGGTGCTGAGGTTGAGTCTCTTTGTGCCGGGCTTGCTGCCCAGGTAGAGGAAATACTGGGGTGAGCTTGGTCTCACAGCTTGTAACTCGCCACTTTCTTGGTTAAGATTGCGGCCGTTTTTCGCGGGGAGTAGCTTATGCGGAAGTCTCTTGTAGCAGGTAACTGGAAAATGCACGGCTCCCGGGTCAGCATTGAGCAATTACTGCCTGGTTTGATGAAGGGCTTACCATCGCCTGATTCCAGTGCGTTCCCGGTTGACGTTGTCGTTTGCCCTACGTACGTGCACCTCGCACAAGCTCTGGCGCTGTGTGAAGACTCACCTATTTCTGTGGGTGCGCAGGATTGTAGTCACATGTCCTCGGGGGCATATACCGGTGAAGTTGCCGCAGGCATGCTGCAGGACCTGGGCTGCGAGTGGATTATTTTGGGTCACTCGGAGCGGCGTCAGTACCATGGCGAATCCGATGATCTGGTAGCGGCCAAACTTGCAGCGGTAGTAGAAGCAGGTTTAGGACCCATTTTGTGTGTGGGTGAAACCCGTGAGCAGCGCGAAGGTGGCAATGCAAAAACGGTGGTGGCCGCACAGTTAGAGGGTGCGCTGCAAGGGCAGGTCGGCCTTGATCGATTGGTAATAGCCTATGAGCCTGTCTGGGCGATTGGCACTGGCCTGACGGCGACGCCGGAAGAGGCTCAGCAGATGCACGGGTTTATCCGCGAGCGTTTGTCGGAAGTCGCAGCAGTGGATGAAAACAAAACCCGTATTTTATACGGTGGCAGTGTTAAGAGTGGCAATGCCAGAGAGTTGTTTGCGCAATCTGATATAGATGGTGCGTTGGTTGGTGGGGCTGCGCTGATAGTCGAGGAATTCCTCGCCATTATTGAAGCTGCCGCAATCTGACATTGTCAGGTTTAATTCGTAATAGAAGGTCCCCTGAGGGACGGAAGTGATATGGAACAGATTATTTTAATAGTACACCTGTTGATTGCCCTGGCGATTATCGGCCTGATTATGCTGCAGCAGGGCAAAGGTGCCGATGCTGGCGCCTCGTTTGGAGCAGGCGGTTCACAAACTGTTTTTGGTAGTGATGGCAGCGGTAACGTACTCACGACAGCCACCTCCTGGTTGGTGGTTGCGTTTTTTGCATCCAGCTTCGGGCTGGCAATGATAGCCAGTGACAAATCTACCCCGGTGGATGATCTAGGTCTGGACCTTCCAGCTGCGGTCGAAATGGTGCAGCCGGAGTCTGATTCAGATTTTCCGCAGGTTGAGGATGATTTTCCCGGTGCAGCCGCAATACTGGGTGACGATGTACCTGAAGTTGAGGATAATTTCTCCGAACCTGCAGCCGACATGGAAGCAGCGCAGGAGGATGTACCCGCTCTGTGAGAAAAAATTAGCCGAAGTGGTGGAATTGGTAGACACGCCATCTTGAGGGGGTGGTGAGCTATGCTCGTGCGGGTTCAAGTCCCGCCTTCGGCACCATATCAAAAAGAATAGACGACCCTCGCCGGCCGCACCTCGCCGGCCACACCTCGCCGGCCACTTATAAGTAGCGGTTGAGGCTCTATCATGGGCATTTTACGTCGCTTCCTGGTTGTGCAATCCTGCTGGTTTAAGTACTGCAATTCATCGGTCTGCGAGTGGCGAAATTCTTCCGTCCCAACAGATAAAAACTAATTGAAAAATAATACCTTTATCGTCTTTTAAGCGGTTGACCGAGCAGGGGGTGGTACCTATAATGCACACCCTCGAATTTGGGTCGGGATGACGAGATTGACCCAAGGTGAAGTGCCAAAAGGGGCCTTTACAGCGAGAGAAGTTTTGATGCGGGGTGGAGCAGTCTGGTAGCTCGTCGGGCTCATAACCCGAAGGTCGTCGGTTCAAATCCGGCCCCCGCTACCAATTACGTGTCGTGCGATCGAACGATTGGCGACACGTTGTAAAAAAGCCCCTTTTTAGGGGCTTTTTTGTACGTGGAATATTCGCAGGCAAGTCCGGGCAGTATCCACGGGAGAGAATGTGGCGACAAAAGATCGACAGTTAGAGGAGATGCTTGAGCCAACCGTCAAAGCGATGGGGTTTGCTCTGTGGGGAATTGAATACAATTCCCAGGGCCGTCATAGCGTACTGCGGATTTATATCGAACGCGATAGCGGCATCACAGCCGATGACTGCGCAGCCGTAAGTACTCAGGTCAGTGGCATTCTCGATGTAGAAGATCCGATTACCGGTGAATATACGCTGGAAGTATCGTCTCCAGGAATGGACAGGCGTCTATTCAAGTTGGAACAGTATCCCGGCTACGTCGGAGAGTTGGTAGATATACATTTGCGTAACCCGTTTGATGGGCGGCGCAAGTTTAAAGGTGTTTTAAAGGGTATTGAAGGCGCAGACGTCGTTGTTCAGATCGATGACGAAGAGTTTCTGTTGCCTCATGATGATATTGATAAGGCGCGTGTTGAACCGCGTGTTTAGTAACAAGCTTATGAACTGGCGAGGCGTGAGATGACTAAGGAAATTTTGTTGGTAGCCGAGGCTGTATCGAATGAAAAGGGTGTGTCCGAGGACATTATCTTTGAAGCGATAGAATTGGCATTGGCTACAGCAACCAAAAAGCGATACGACGAAGATGCCGATATCGAAGTCACCATTGATCGTGAGACTGGCGACTATGAAACCATTCGTCGCTGGTTAGTAGTACCTGATGATGAGATGGCGCTGCTGGGTACACAATTCACCACTGAAGAAGCGGTGGAAGCTGAAGCGTCCCTCAAACCGGGCGATATTCATACCGAAGCAATCGAAAATGTTGGTTTTGGCCGAATAGCGGCACAAACAGCCAAGCAGGTAATCGTGCAACGTGTGCGCGATGCCGAACGAGCTCAAGTCGTTGAGCAGTATATGGACAGGGTTGGTGAGTTGGTTGCTGGTACTGTCAAAAAAGTGACCCGCGATAACGTTATTGTTGATTTGGGTAATAACGCTGAAGGCCTGTTGCCCAGAGAACAACTGGTTGGCAGGGAGACTTTCCGTGTTAACGATCGGGTACGTGCCATTCTTATTGAAATTAGCACCGAGTCCCGCGGGCCACAATTGATTCTCAGCCGATCTTGTCCGCAGATGTTGATTGAACTGTTCAAGATCGAAGTGCCGGAAATTTCTGAAGAGGTTATCCAGATTCGCGCGGCGGCCAGAGATCCAGGTTCAAGGGCGAAAATTGCGGTTAAGACTAATGATCAGCGAATTGATCCGGTGGGTGCCTGTGTCGGTATGCGCGGCTCCCGGGTGCAGGCTGTTTCCAATGAACTGGACAATGAAAGAGTTGATATCGTGTTGTGGGACGATAATCCTGCACAGTTGGTGATTAATGCCATGGCGCCGGCGGAAGTTGAATCGATTGTTGTAGAAGAAGACAGCCAGGTGATGGATGTGGCTGTATCGGCAGACAATCTGGCCCAGGCCATCGGTCGCAGCGGACAGAATGTTCGTCTGGCAAGTGAGCTGACTGGCTGGACGATCAACGTTATGAGTACCGATGAAGCGGCTGACAAACATGAAGCTGAGGCCGGGGAAATCATTCAGGTTTTTGTTACGCAACTCGATATTGATGAAGACGTGGCTGAAATTCTTGCTGAAGAAGGTTTTACATCGCTAGAAGAAGTTGCCTATGTGCCACTCGAAGAAATGATGTCTATTGACGGCTTCGATGAAGAAATTTCTGAGGAATTGCGTGCTCGTGCCAAAGATGCACTTTTGACTCAGGCGATCGCTTCTGAAGAGCAGCTTGGTGAAAATGAGCCGGCAGAAGATTTGCTAACAATGGATGGCATGGACAAACATTTGGCCTACATTCTGGCGAGTCGCGAAATTATCACCATGGAAGATCTGGCTGAACAGGCCCTTGATGATCTGATGGATATTCCGGATATGACAGAAGAACGCGCGGGTGAACTTATCATGACCGCAAGAGCACCCTGGTTTGCCGAGGAAAGCGAGTAACGTTTTTGTTTGCAGGGTTTTAAACGGCGAAAAATAGGGTTCTAAGGAGATTATTGAATGGCGCAGGTGACAGTACATCAGTTGGCAGAAGTGGTAGGTGCTCCGGCCGACCGTCTGCTTACTCAGATGAAAGAGGCTGGTTTACCGCATACGGCTGTGGACGAGGCTGTGTCCGATGAGGACAAGCAGACTCTGCTTAGCTATTTGAAACGCAGCCATGGAGAGTCTACCAAGGCTCCCAAGCGAATTACGCTGAACCGCAAGACCAGCAGTACCTTGAGAACTGCCGGCTCACAGGGAAGGAAGACGGTCAACGTTGAAGTGCGCAAGAAACGCACCTACGTGAAGCGTGATCCAGCTGAGATGGAAGCAGAAGCGGCCGCCCAAGAGTTGGACGCAGAAAATACTGTAACGGCTCCGGAAGCTGTAGCCGAACTGGTTGAAGAGACACCGAACGCTGCCGAGCTTGCGCCGACGCCGGTTGAGGAGCCTGTTGAACAAGAGCCAGTTGTTGAGGCGAAGGCAGAGTTTGTTGAAGAGTTTGTAGAAGAAGTGCCGGAAATAGAAGAAGATCTGGCTAACATGGATCCGGAAATACTGCGGCAACGCGCAGCTCAGCGTCGGAAACAACAGGAGGCTGAATTAGTCGCCACGCGTCAGGCAAATATTGCCTCACGCAAGGCCGAAGAAGAGCGTCTTAAAGTTGAGGCGGTCGCCAAGGCTAAAGCCCAGGTACAAGCACCAGCACCAACTAGTGCCACCGAGAAATCCGGAGCAGCGAAAACCAGGCCGAAGCGCCTGCATGATGCACCCACTCCTTCAAATGATGATCAACGTCGAAAAAGCGGGCCAGGACGTGGCAAGCTGGAGCGTCCTCCCGGTGCCGGTCGCGGCAAGAAGCGTGGTCATAATCTTTCCTTGTCGGACCTGGATGCAGCTGAAAATGGCGCGGCGCGGCGTCGTGGTCGCAAGAAAATGCAGCGCACCCACGAGGAGCATTCTAAACACGGATTTGAAATGCCTACCGAGAGAAAAATTCACGAAGTTGAAATTGCAGAGCTGACATCAGTAGCGGATCTCGCGCAGCGCATGTCCATAAAAACTGGCCAGGTCATCAAGGAATTGATGAAAATGGGTGTCATGGCCACGATCAATGAAATGATTGATCAGGATACGGCTACTCTGATTGTTGAAGAGATGGGCCACAAGGTTAGAGTTGTCAGTGTTGACGCGCTGGAAGATGAGTTGGTAGAGACTCTCTCTCAGCACGAGGGTATACAGGAGTCGCGTGCACCGGTTGTTACGGTCATGGGCCACGTTGACCACGGTAAGACTTCACTGCTTGACTACATCCGAAAATCGCGTGTCGCCTCCGGTGAGGCAGGTGGTATTACACAGCATATCGGTGCGTATCACGTCGAAACTGACAAGGGCATGATTTCCTTCCTGGACACACCGGGTCACGCAGCCTTTACGGCGATGCGAGCGCGCGGCGCCAAGAGTACAGATATTGTCATTCTTGTTGTGGCCGCAGACGACGGCGTAATGCCGCAGACGGAAGAGGCTGTTGCACATGCGCGCGCAGCAGGTGTGCCGCTGATTGTTGCCGTTAACAAAATGGACAAGGAGGGCGCTGATCCTGAGCGCGTTAAAAACGAATTGTCTGCCAAAGAAGTTATACCGGAAGAGTGGGGCGGCGAAACACAGTTTATTAACGTATCGGCGCTTACTGGAGACGGTGTTGACGCATTACTTGACGCGGTTCTGTTACAGGCTGAACTGCTGGAATTGACAGCGGCAAGAGACGTACCTGCACAGGGTATTGTTATCGAATCGCGCCTCGACAAAGGTCGCGGATCCGTAGCTTCTTTACTGATTCAAAGCGGTACGTTACGCAAGGGCGATATCGTTCTGGCCGGGACCAATTACGGTCGTGTGCGCGCCATGCTCGATGAAAATGGCGATCAAATAGACGAAGCGGGTCCGAGTATTCCTGTTGAAATTCTCGGACTTGATGGCACTCCGAATGCGGGTGATCTGTTTGCCGCTGTAGAGAGTGAAAAGCATGCTCGCGAAGTGGCAGATTTCAGGCAGGAGAAGTCACGTAGCGACAAGATGCAACGTCAGCAGGCGAGCAAGCTCGACAATATGTTTGCCAGTATGTCGGCGGGCCAGAAGAAGAACCTGAATGTCGTCGTCAAGGCTGACGTGCGTGGTTCTTTGGAAGCGATACAAAGCGCGTTGCTGGATCTGGGTAATGATGAAGTACAAGTTAACATTATCTCTGGCGGTGTTGGCGGTATAACTGAGACTGAGGTTTCGCTTGCTATGACCTCCGGGGCAGTCATGTTTGGTTTTAATGTCCGAGCCGATAACGCCGCACGTAAGCTGGTTGACGAAGAAGGTGTTGACTTGCGCTACTACAAGGTCATTTATGACCTGATTGATGATGTGAGAGATGCCTTGTCCGGGATGCTTGCACCAGAATTGCGTGAAGAAATTGTTGGTATTGCCGAAGTGCGTGATGTCTTCAGTTCGCCAAAGTTTGGGCTTATTGCCGGTTGTATGGTGATAGAGGGCACAGTTCATCGCTCCAAACCCATTCGTGTGTTACGCGAGAATGTCGTGATATATGAAGGTGAACTAGAGTCTCTGCGTCGTTTTAAGGACGATGCCAATGAGGTTCGAAACGGTACTGAATGTGGTATCGGGGTTAAGAACTACACCGACGTGAAAGTAGGCGACTCCATTGAAGTGTTTGAAGTCAAGGAGATAGCCCGCACTTTATAGGCGGCGAGCATATGGCAAAGGAATTCAGCCGAACCCAACGGGTAGCCGACTATCTGCAACGAGAGTTGGCGGGCCTGATCCAACGCGAGGTGAGAGATCCGCGTGTCGGAATGGTCAGCATTACCGGGGTTGATGTAAGCCGTGACATGGGACATGCCAAGGTGCATTACACCGTGTTGAGTGTGGACGAAAGCAGCGACAGTATCGATGAATCGACCGCTGCGCTGAATAAAGCGGCTGGTTTTTTGCGCAGCCAGCTGTCGCGTGATAGTTCCATGCGCAGTGTGCCGCAGTTACGATTTTATTTCGATTCAAGCGTGGGTCGCGGGCGTTACCTGGAAGAATTGATAGGTAAAGCGGCGGACGCGGATCGGGCGTTGGGTTTGCGCTCTGATGATGCTGATCAAGAGGAATAGCTGAGGTGGCACGGCGTGGTCGCGGTCGCCCGCTGAATGGCATATTGCTGTTAGACAAACCCCTTGGAGACAGCTCCAATCGGGCGTTGCAGCAAGCCAAGCGGTTGTATTTTGCCGCAAAAGCGGGTCATACCGGTAGTCTTGATCCGCTCGCCACCGGCGTATTGCCACTGTGTTTTGGTGAGGCGACAAAGTTTTCCCAGTATCTACTGGACGCCGATAAAGCCTATGACAGTACTTTTGTACTGGGCAAGATTACCGCATCGGGCGACTCTGAAGGTGAGTTACTGGAAACGCGGGATGCGAGTGCTGTCAGTGAGAGCGATGTGCTTGCGGCAATGAAAGCGTTCAGGGGTGAGATCGAACAAATCCCCTCTATGTTTTCGGCGATTAAACATCAGGGTCAGCCGTTATATAAACTGGCGCGCCAGGGAAAAGAAGTAGAGCGCAAGGTTCGTCGAGTGACCATCAATCGATATGAACTGCGAGAGTTTCGCCCTGGGGAATACCCCGAGGTAGACGTATCCATTGAGTGTACCAAGGGTACCTATGTCCGCTCACTGGCTGAAGATTTGGGCAAGGCTTTGGGCTGCGGTGCTCACGTGATAGCGCTGCGGCGAACCAAAGCCGGGCCGTTTAGCATTGAAGATTGTGTGACGATGCCGGCGCTTGCGGCATTGAAACAAGGCGAAAAAGAGGCGGACATGGACGCCTTGCTACTGCCTGCTGATGCGGCTCTGGGGTCTATTCCCCTGGTGAAGCTTAGCGAGTCAGGTGGCTTTTACATGCAGCAAGGGCAGCCAGTATTGGTGCCAAATGCGCCCTGTGATGGTATGGTGCGCATCGCTCTGGAAACCGGTGAGTTTTTGGGCATAGGAGAAATCTTAGACGATGGACGCGTTGCGCCCCGTCGACTGATAGTCACCAGCGGGTGACGCGAACCTGTCTGTTAATCTGCACGGACAGGCTCTATTTATCAATGCAGTGATCATCGCCATAAGGGTGAGTCACGCGAAGCAGGTTATATGAGGAAATTACAATGGCTTTAAATGCACAAACGAAATCAGAAATCGTACAAAGCTACCAGACGGCAGAGGGTGACACAGGTTCCCCTGAAGTTCAGGTAGCGTTGCTGACTGCAAATATAGAGCAGTTGCAAGGACATTTTAAAGAGCACAAGCACGACCATCATTCCCGCCGCGGTCTAATCCGCATGGTAAACCAGCGTCGAAAGTTGCTGGATTATCTGAAGCGTAAAAATACAGAGCGATACGCCGAACTGATCAAGCGTCTGGGTCTGCGTCGATAAGCTACATCCCATACCGGGGCTCGTGTTACTAAAGCGCGCCTCGGTATTCTTATACAAAATTGGAGAATAATTGTGAATCCAGTAACTAAAACGTTCCAGTACGGTGGCCAAACAGTCACTCTGGAAACCGGTCGTATCGCCAGACAGGCGACAGGCGCGGTTCTGGTCACCGTCGAAAATACCTCGGTACTATGTACAGTGGTTGCAGAAAAATCAGCTCGCCCGGGTCGAGACTTTTTCCCCCTGGCTGTGCATTACACCGAAAAAGCCTATGCAGTAGGTAAAATTCCAGGCGGTTTCTTCAAGCGCGAAGCACGTCCCAGTGAAAAAGAAACACTGACCTCGCGTTTGATTGATCGCCCAATACGCCCACTTTTTCCAAATGGTTTTATGAACGAAGTTCAAGTCATTTGTACAGTGGTTTCAGCTGACAAGCATATTGATCCCGATATCGTCGCAATGATAGGTACATCAGCTGCTCTGGCAATTTCTGGCGCGCCTTTTAACGGGCCGATTGGTGGTGCACGAGTAGGTTTTACAGAAAGTGAAGGCTACATTCTGAACCCGACTTACCCACAGCTGGAAGGCAGCAAGCTGAATATGGTAGTCGCAGGTACTGCGGATGCGGTTTTGATGGTTGAGTCTGAGGCGGAAGAATTGTCCGAAGACCAGATGCTGGGCGCGGTGTTGTTTGCGCATCAGGAAATGCAGGTTGTTATCCAGGCGATTAAAGAACTCGCCGCTGAAACCGGCAAGCCCTCCTGGAATTGGGAAGGCCCTGCAGTTGATACCGAACTGTTATCCGCCGTTGAAGGCCAGGTGCTAGCCGATCTGGGCGAAGCTTATCGCATCACAGAGAAGGCAGCTCGCTATGAGCGTGTTGGCGAAATCCGCAGCGCCTGTACCGATGCTTTGGCTGTTGAAGGTGGCCCTTCCGGGGATGAAATCAAAGACGTTTTCAAAAGCATAGAGAAGAGTATTGTGCGCAAGCGCATTTTGGCCGGCGAACCGCGTATTGATGGTCGCGATGGTCAAACCGTTCGTGCGATAGCCTGTGAAGTAGATATATTGAAGAAAGCACACGGTTCAGCTTTGTTCACCCGCGGTGAAACTCAGGCAATCTGTGCTGTTACCCTGGGTTCTACCCGTGATTCGCAGATCATCGACGCACTGGAAGGCGAGCGTCGCGATCCTTTCATGTTGCACTATAACTTCCCTCCCTATTCGGTTGGCGAAGCAGGTCGTGTGGGCTTTACCAATCGTCGCGAGGTCGGTCATGGTCGTTTGGCTCGTCGTGGTCTGGCTGCGGTTCTGCCGAACAATGAAGATTTTCCCTACACCATCCGTGTTGTGTCTGAAATTACCGAGTCTAACGGTTCCAGCTCCATGGCTTCGGTATGTGGTGGTTCAATGGCCATGATGGCTGCGGGTGTGCCATTGAGTGCCCCGGTTGCTGGTATCGCCATGGGTCTTGTAAAAGACGGCAATCAGTTTGCGGTTTTGACCGATATTCTGGGTGATGAAGATCACCTGGGCGACATGGACTTCAAAGTTGCCGGTACCGCTGAAGGTATTACTGCGCTGCAGATGGATATCAAAATCGAAGGCATCAACGAGCAAATCATGGAAACGGCATTGAGCCAGGCCCTGACTGCACGTTTGCACATTCTTGGTCAGATGAACCAGGTACTGGGTACGCCGCGTGTGGTGACTTCTGAAAATGCTCCAAGCATGCAGACCCTGAAAGTTGATTCCGACAAGATCCGCGACATCATTGGTAAAGGCGGCGCTATGATCCGCTCTATCACTGAGCAATCCGGTGCAACTGTTGATATCGATGACGACGGCACGGTGCGCATTTTTGGCCCAGATATGGCTTCGCGCGACGCGGCTGTTGCTCTGGTTGAAGAAATTACTGCTGAAGCTGAAGTGGGCGCAGTCTATACCGGTACTGTTGCTCGTATCGTTGACTTCGGTGCTTTCGTCAACATCCTGCCTGGCAAAGACGGCCTGGTGCACATTTCCCAAATCGCCAATGAGCGTGTTGAGAATGTCACAGACCATTTGAGCGAAGGTCAGGAAATACGCGTTAAGGTACTGGACGTTGATCAGCGTGGTCGTATCAAGCTCTCTATCAAAGAGTTGTTGGAAGACGAAGCTGCAGATGCTCCCGCTGAGGAAGCACCCGCTGAGGAAGCGTCTGAGTAAGAATATTTGCCGGTGAAAGCCGGCATCTACCTCAAAGGCTACATCTTCGGATGTGGCCTTTTTTGTGTCTGCTGAAAAACTTCGCAGGGATACAGGGCAACCTGGCGGTAAGCCGCCCTGCGTCAATCCGCCCTGCGTCAATCCGCCCCGCGGAGGGCCGCCCCACGCTAAACTTTTCTATTGTTGCCGGTTGGCGACGAGGTTTTCCACCACAGAGGGATCCGCCAGTGTGCTGGTATCTCCCAGAGAATCTAGCTCATTTTCTGCGATCTTGCGTAAAATTCGTCGCATTATCTTGCCGGAACGGGTTTTTGGTAGCGCCGGAGCCCATTGAACAATGTCCGGTTTGGCAATTGGGCCAATCTCTTTAACGCATAGGGCGACCAACTCGGCACGCAGTTCATCTCCGGGCTCGATTCCCTGCATCGGCGTTACGTAGCAGTAAATACCCTGTCCCTTAATATCATGGGGGTAACCGACCACGGCAGCCTCGGCTATATCCTCGTGCAGAACCAAAGCGCTTTCGACTTCAGCTGTACCCATGCGATGGCCGGAGACGTTGAGTACATCGTCGACCCGGCCGGTAATCCAGTAATAACCGTCCTCATCGCGTTTGGCGCCATCACCAGTGAAATAGTAGCCATCGTACTGGCTGAAGTAGGTTTCGGTGAAACGCTTGTGGTCGCCGTATACGGACCGAATCTGACCGGGCCAGGAGGATTTTACGACCAGGTAACCAGCACCGGCACCTTCGATCTCGCTGCCGTCTTCGTTTAGCAGCGCCAGGTCCACGCCGAAAAACGGAAACGATGCCGAACCAGGTTTGAGGTCGGTGGCCCCTGGAAGTGGGGTAATCATGTGCCCCCCAGTTTCGGTCTGCCACCAGGTGTCTACGATAGGGCAGCGCGAATCACCCACGACAGTGTAATACCACTCCCAGGCTTCGGGGTTAATCGGCTCGCCGACAGAGCCAAGCAGGCGCAGACTGGAGCGAGAACTGCGTTTGACGGGTTCGTCACCTACTGCATGTAGGGCGCGAATTGCCGTAGGTGCTGTGTAGAAAGTATTTACCTGATGTTTGTCGACCACTTCCCAGCAGCGCCCCGCATCGGGGTAGGTGGGCACGCCCTCGAACATCAAGGAGATGGCACCATTGCACAGCGGGCCGTAGATGATATAGGTGTGTCCGGTGACCCAGCCGACATCAGCGGTGCACCAAAATACCTCGCCGTCACGATAATCAAACACGTACTTGAAAGTCATCGCTGCCTGTAGCAGGTAGCCACCGGTCGTGTGAAGAACGCCCTTGGGTTTGCCGGTAGATCCGGATGTATAGAGGATAAAGAGCGGGTCTTCAGCATCCATTGATTCCGGCGTACACTCGGTTTCGGCCGCGTTTGTTGCCTTGTGATACCAGACGTCGCGCCCTTCGCTCCACTCAATCGTGTTAGCAGTGCGCTCTACAACCAGGCAGGTGTGTACATTCGGGCAGGACTCCAGCGCTTTATCAGCGTTGACCTTTAGGGGGATGGATTTACCGCTGCGTACGCCTTCATCGGCAGTGATCAACACCTGGCAGTCTGAATCCAGAATTCTGTCCTTAAGTGCGTCCGGAGAAAACCCGCCAAACACCACTGAGTGGACTGCGCCGATTCGCGTGCAGGCTAACATCGCATAGGCTGCTTCCGGGATCATTGGCATGTACAGACAGACTCTATCTCCCTTGTTCACACCGCGTGACTTGAGCACATTGGCGAGCTTGCAGACCTCCTCTTTGAGCTTTGCATAGCTGATGTGCTTGCTGTCATTGGGGTCGTCACCCTCCCAGATTAATGCAGTTTGGTCCGCCCGCTCAGGTAAATGACGATCAATACAGTTGTAACTTACATTGAGCTTGCCGCCAGCAAACCATTGGGCGGCGCCGGTAGAGAAGTCTTGGCTGACCACTTTGTTCCAGGGCTGTTCCCAACTGAGAAAGGTATTGGCCATTTCTCCCCAGAAACCGTCGGGGTCGTCCAGCGACCGCTGGTACATGGCTTTATAACGCTCAGCGTCAATATGAGCGTCCTGGAAGTTGGCAGGTACAGGGTGTACAGGAAATTCAGACATAGTAGTGAGTCCAGTATTATTTTCACGAACTCAGAATAATACTGCCGCCACCTTAAGAAGCAACCCGACCAGGGTCTAATAGTTGAAAAAGCTTTAGTGCGAGGCCAGCATGCCCCAATCGGAAACCGGGTTGAGCGCCAATCTGACATTGTCTATCAGGCGTGTAGATCCGAGTCTGGCAGCGGCGAGAATGGCGATTTCTTCTGTATTCTCGGTGACAGTCTGCAATGTGCGGGCATCGCGAATGGCAAAATAATCGGGTTGGAAACCCGCTTGCAGTAGCTTCATGCGAGCATGTGATTCAAGCTGCAGGAAATTGTCAAAACCGCAGGCAATTGCTTCTCTGCAGCTCATGAGGGTCTGGTGGATCACGGGGGCGATGCGACGTTGCTCTGCGGTTAGGAAACCATTGCGAGAGCTCCTGGCAAGGCCATCCTCGTCTCTGCTGGTGGCGACACCTACGATGTCGATCGGCATGCACAGGTCGGCCACCATTTTGCGGATAATCGACAGCTGCTGGAAATCTTTTTCGCCAAATATCGCGACGTCGGGCTGTACAATATTAAACAGCTTGCTTACCACGGTTGTGACGCCGTTAAAGTGACCGGGGCGATTGCTGCCACACAATGTGTCAGCCAGTTCTGGCACTTGCACCTGAGTTTGGGCGGCCATTCCTTCGGGGTATATTTCCTGCACTCCCGGGGCGTAGATTATCTGTACACCTTCACCGAATAACTTTTCTTTATCCGCGGCCATGGTTCTGGGATAGGAATCAAGATCCTCATTTGCACCAAATTGCAGCGGGTTGACGAAAATACTGACAACCACAACATCACACAGGTTTTGGGCCCTGCGGACTAACTGAAGGTGCCCTTCATGCAAATTGCCCATGGTGGGCACAAAAGCGATGCTCTGGCCGCTCTGGCGCAGAGTACGAATGGCTGACTGTAGTTGAACATTGGCTGCATAAGTTCGCATATCTACCTTCCCGTTGAGCGGAATGGGTGACGCCAAACCAGTATAAGATACTAGCGTTGAACCCGTACCGATCATGCTTGAAGTGGCAGGGTTGGCAAGTATGCCCCATGGCCAATACACCGGGCAACGGGTTTTTAGGAGATATTCACATTATTCTGTTACTAAAGGAAGCAAATCCTCAATTCTGGCAGTAACGCGGCGGAATTTCTGGTAGTAAGTACTTGCTTACATAGCCGGTTTTTTGCCGCCATTGGGATTTAACGAGCGAGTTATTTGTAGCTGTGTTCTTTCTGCGGGTATTCCCCGGCTTTCACGGCATCCACAAAGGCTTTTAACCCGCCCTGAATGGTGGTTTGCCCTACCATGAAGTTTTGTACAAAGCGCGCTGTATGCTCTGACAGACCCAGTAAATCGTGCATTACCAACACCTGCCCATCGGTGCCCGCACCGGCGCCAATGCCGATTACCGGGATATCGAGTTTGTCGGCGATATCAGTGCCTAGATGAGCTGGAATACACTCCAGTACCAGCAAGCTGGCACCGGCATCCTTGATTTCCACCGAGTCGGCGAGAATGGATTTGGCTTCCTTGGGTGTGCGGCCCTGCACTTTGAAGCCCCCAAAGGCATGCACGGATTGTGGGGTCAGGCCGAGGTGGGCACAAACCGGTATGCCGCGCTCCACGAGCATGCTGATGGTATCGCTAAGCCAGGTTCCGCCTTCCAGTTTCACCATTTGCGCGCCCGCCTGCATTAGCTTGGTGGCGTTGGTTAACGCTTCTTCGGGGGTGGCGTAGGTCATGAATGGCATGTCGGCGATAACCAGAGAATCCGGGTTTCCGCGAGTAACACAGGACGTATGGTAGGCCATGTCCTCAATGTTGACAGGAATGGTGCTGTCGTGGCCCTGGAGTACCATGCCCAGCGAATCGCCCACCAGTATGGTTTCGGCACCCGCTTCACTGATTATGCGCGCAAACGTCGCATCGTATGCGGTGATGCAGACGAATTTTTCCCTCTCGGCTTTCATCGTCTGCAGATTGCTGATTGTGATTTTACCCATGTCTACAACTATCCAAAAAAGGTTGGATTAAAGTAGTGGCGGCCGCTTCGTATGTCGAGGAGGTAGTCCACCAGATGACTGTAATCTGACTCTCCGTTGACCAAGTCTATTTCACTGGCATTCACAATGAGCAGAGGAGCGCCATCGTAATACAGAAAGAACTCACTGTACACTTCGTTCAATTTCTCCAGATATTGCCTGTCTATACCTTGTTCGTGGGCCAAACCTCGACCTTCTATGCGCGACAGTAAAACGTCGGTGGACGCTTGTAAATATATGACCAGGTCGGGCCTTGGTGCATCAATTGTGAGCTGATGAAATACCTTTTCATACAGCAGGTATTCGTCTCGATCGAGATTAATGCGCGCAAATAATGGATCTTTTTCTATCAGAAAGTCTGATACACGTACCGGCTCGAAAATATCGGTTTGCCGCATATCCTGGATTTTTTGCGCCCGCTGGAATAGAAAAAACAGCTGTGTGGCCAGCGCGGCCTGCTTGCGGTTGCGGTAAAACTTTTCCAGGAACGGATTGTCGCCGGCATCTTCGAGCAACGTCTGGTAGTTAAAACTGCTCGCAAGGCGTTTGGCAAGTATCGTTTTGCCAACGCCGATTGGTCCCTCTATAGCAATAAAAGGCGGTGGTTTTCTGCCTCTTAGGTCGATGTTGATAGGTGAATTATCCTGCATCAAGGCGAGAGTTCCCGGTCTGTTTTTGCTCAATATTGAATGTCATCTCGGTGAGGGTAAGATCTCCGTGTGGGCATTCGGATAACAATGTACCAAGGATTGTGCCACACGGCAGCAGCATTTGTTGCCCGGCAATTTCGGCCAGTGGGTAAAGAACAAAATTGCGTTCCTTCATTCTCGGGTGTGGCAGTTCGAGAGTTTCGCTGTCAATTCTTTGTTCATCGTACAACAATATATCGAGATCAAGGGTGCGGGCCCCCCAGCGTTCCTGTCTCACCCGACCCTGGTTATTTTCCAGTGTCTGGAGTTTTTCGAGCAACGCGGTGGGGATGAGTGACGTCGTAATCGAAACCACTGCGTTGAGGTAATCGGGTTGTTCCCCGGGGCCAACCGCTTTGCTGCGATACATGTGTGACGCGCAATCTACTGTTGCTTCATCCCAGGTGTCGATGGTGGTCACCGCCAGGCGAAGTTGCTCGGCGGGGTGGTTAAGATTGCTGCCCAGTGCGATATAGGCCCGACTCATGAACCAGAGGGATTTGGTCGTTTGCGGGGATTGCGCCTGGGAGTTTTGCCCTGGTTTCCTGCTTCTTTGAGACGCTCCTCAAAGGGTAGAGTCTGAAATTCTGTCCACCATGGCCCCAGCTCCTCGGTGATTTCACCGGCTTGTTCGCGCAGCAGAAGAAAGTCGTAGGCCGCACGAAAGCGACGGTGGTCAACCAGCTCTGCCGCCTTGCGACCCTGACGTCTTTCAAGGCGTAACTGGAACTCCCATATTTCGCGCATAGGTTGGCTGAAACGCTTCGGGATGGAGACAATCTGCACGGCGCTGGATACCGCCTGTTGTCCTGCGCTGTGCATGGCAACCATTGGCGCATCGCCCCGCTCGCGCATAGCCTTTTCGAGGCGAGATACCTCGGGCCATAAAATGGCTGCCAGTATAAAAGCGGGGGTGACCGGTTTGCCGATTGCAATTCTGGCGTCTGTGTTTTGCATGGCGGCGCGCAATAGCGGCAGGGCAATGAGGTCGTCTCCCAGGCAGCGTCCGGTGTCTGGAAAGAGCGACTCAAATAGGCCGTATTCGAGCAATTTATCTAATGTTGCCGCAGCATAGCCTGACAAAAAGAGCTTCAGGAATTCATCAAATAAACGTGCAGAGGGAATATTCCCTAAAAGGTCGGCGCATTCATCTATTGCGGCGGCCGTTTTCTCTTCTATGGTGAAGTCCAGTTTGGCGGCAAAGCGAAGTACTCGCAGCATCCTGACGGGGTCTTCCCGATAGCGCGTCGCCGGGTCACCGATTATGCTGATACTTTGATTGTTTAGATCTTCAAGGCCATTGGTGTGGTCGAAGACTTCAAACTTGCCTGAATCGTAATACAGGGCATTGATGGTTAAATCTCGTCGCGCCGCATCCTCTTCCAGGGTGCCGTAAACATTGTCGCGAAGTAACATGCCGCTGTCAGATTGTCGCGAGTGATTGCCGCCGCTGCTGGTATTGTTTTCATCGCCATTTTCGTGGTGGCCACGGAAAGTGGTTACTTCAATGATCTCCCGGCCAAAGCGTACGTGGACGATGCGAAAGCGACGGCCGATTATACGAGAGTTGCGAAACAAATCGTGAACAGCTTCGGGGGTGGCGTCGGTTGCGATATCGAAATCTTTGGGGTGTCCTCCCAGCAGCAGGTCTCGCACCGCTCCACCTACCAGGTACGCTTGAAACCCTTTGTTGCGCAATCGCGACATAACTTTAAGTGCGCTGTCGTTGATGTCTTTACGGGATATGCAGTGCTGATCCCTGGGGATGACGTTCAAGCCTAGGTGTGCCTGTTACAGTAGTTGGATGGCGAGGGAGTCTAACACAGTACGGTCGGTTATCCAGATGTGCGGTATCAGGTAGTGTGAAAGAGCGAATAATGATGACAGGGAAAACAGAGTTTTCCCCATCCAGGTCTCACGTCGAGTCTTATTGTTATTTTTTAGTCATCGTTATTATTATTGGCATGTATAAAAACACAGTTTTAAAAATTAGCCTAAGTAAACCCTAAACCGAATCGTTATAACTAAACCATGTTGATATAGCCAAATCTATATCCATTGCCGCTGCCCTCCTACGTCATCTGCAAGCTTGCAAATCCGTTCGCAGGGTAAAGCCTCAATGTGTGGCTAATCTATAAAGCGAGGGAAATTGAAGGGGAAAGTTTCTTCCCCGTCCAGGTCCGTAGTGGTTCGTATTATTTTTATTGCAGCAATATGTTATTTTTATTCTTGTTGCTGCGCGAACAAATGCAGGTGTTGTGCCAACAGTTAAATAAGTTAATTAATACAGTCGGTTAGGTAATTATGTGAATATTTACTTTTCCCTATGAGTGACGATTTGTTACCTATTTACTCCATATTTTCTGCTACATCAGCCGCCGGTAACATTTTTCTGCGGGCTTTTTTCGCTCATTACAGCTTTTCTCGAGCGCGATGGTGTGCCGTTTTTTTGCCTTGGTAGCCCGAATCTCTGCCGGCGTTCCCACAGGCATTTACGACTGACGCCAAGTTTTTGGGCGAGTTCGGTTTCGCTCATGGAGTCCTGGTGCTCGAGGACAAAGCGCTGGAAGTAGTCTTCCAAAGAGAGGTCTTCCGGCGGATCATTGCTCATGACTCTGTTGGGATTGGACGCAGAGCTGTCTGTGCTCTGACCGCGTATTCTGCTGATATTGACCAGCTCCAAATCAATGCCCAGTGCTTCGTTATCGATTTCTTCTGCGTCGGTAAGAATGACCGCGCGCTCTATTGCGTGATCGAGCTCTCTGACATTGCCCGGCCACTGGTAGGTTGTAATGGCCTGTATGGCCTTGGGAGAAAGACGTTTTTTCCCGGCATTCAGGCGTTGAGCCTGTTGCTGTAACAGGCTTTCGGCCAATTGGAGAATATCTTTGCCGCGCTCTCGCAGGGGGGGCAGCGAGAGCCTTAACACATTGATCCGGTAATACAGGTCTGGACGAAAGAGGCCTTCTGCAGCCAGCTCTTTCAAATTTCGGTGGGTTGCGCAGATCAGGCGGACATTCACTTTACGCGAATGCACGGAACCAATGCGGCGTATTTCGCCCTCCTGAATAAAGCGCAGTAAACGCGCCTGGGCCTCCATGGGTAGTTCGCCAATTTCGTCGAGAAAGAGGGTGCCGTTATCGGCCGCTTCGATCAAGCCCATGCGACTGGCATTGGCGCCAGTAAATGCGCCTTTTTCGTAGCCAAAGAGCTCCGATTCGATCAGGGTGTCAGGAATGGCGGCACAGTTTACCGAGATCAATGTCTTGTTGGATCGTCGGCTGTGTTGGTGCACGCTGCTGGCCACCAGCTCCTTGCCGGTACCCGTTTCGCCCAGCACCAGTACCGTGGCGTCTGTGGGGGCTACGCGCTCGATATGGTCGAACAGTGTGTGCATGGCCGGGCAATTACCGATAATACCCGTCACCCGATTGCCGGATGAAGCGGGTGTAGACGAGGGCGCTTCACCCTGGGATTTTTGGGTCGGATGATCTGCAATAATGCGTGCCACCGCGTTAATCATGTCGCCGTGATCAAAGGGTTTGGCGATGTAATCAACCGCTCCCATTCTCATCGAGTCAACTGCTGAGCGTAAACTGGCGTAGCTGGTCATGATCAGCACTGGAACATCGCCGGCTTTCTGAATCAGGTCGGTGCCGGGGGCACCGGGAAGACGCAGGTCGCTGATCACCAGGTCGAAATCTGCCAAATTAAAATTGGTTTCGGCTTCCTGTACGGAGCCCGCTTCGCTAATCAGATATTCGTTGCGCTCAAGCAGTCGACGCAATGCAGTACGGATGACGGATTCATCTTCTACTACGAGAATCTGCTTCATTTATCCTTGCTTCCTTGGTGTTACCTTTTGTGTATAACTGACACAACATACTCCTACGGCGAGTATTTTTCCAGCTGTGGAGGTCCTGGGTGTTACCGATATTCCTATATGTCGAATTCGCTGCCGTAACTGGCCAGGGGTAGTTCCAGGGTTATGCGGGTTCCAGAATAAGGGTCGTTACCGATTCTACCGATCGGGCTTTCCAGCTGCACGTTGCCGCCCATGTCTTCCATGATGGTATAAACCAGTGCTAATCCCAGGCCTGTGCCTTGCCCGGGGTCTTTGGTAGTGAAGAAGGGGTCAAATACTTGCGCTTGTAGGTCTGCAGAAATGCCACAGCCATCGTCTTCAATATCAACTGTTACCAGGTCTCCGAGAATGTTGGCAGAAACACTTACATGGCCGCCGGATTCGCAGGCGTCCCTGGCATTACCCAGCAGGTTGATAAATACCTGCAGCAAGCGTTGGCTGTCGGCTAATACGACCAGTTCCCGGTCTGTTTGGTTGTGGTAATTAACCCGTTTGGCCTCGGGGTCCAGTTCCAGCAAATGAACAGCCTCGTCTACGCAGTCGGCCAAGTTGGACGGAGCAAGTTTTGTATCGCCCGAACTCGAACCAACGTGGGAAAAATTCACCAGGGATTCGACAATGCGAGTGACCCGATCTGTTTGCTTGAGAATTTCTTTGGCGGTTTCGCGTATTTCGCTGGTATCGGTTTCGTATTCAAGGTTTTGCGCCAGGCAGGCTATGCCGGTGACCGGATTGCCAATTTCGTGAGCTACGCCAGCGGCCAGCTGGCCTATTGAGGCCAGGCGCTCGCTGTGCAATAGCTCTTGTTCCATTAATTCATAGTCGGTTATGTCCTCGACCAGAATGACGCGATCATTACCAGTGCGGGTACTTTCGTCGATGGAGGCTTTGTGCAAACTGATCCAGCGTGAGCTGCTGCCCGCTATTGGAACCTCCTGCTTTAAAACTGTGCTTACATTGCCCAGGACGAAGTCGCCTAGGGTTTCTCTCCAGGGTTCGGCCAGGGAGTCTAGCAGTGAGCCGAGTACCTCACTGCTCGAGATATTTGTGGTTTGTTCCATTGAGCGATTCCACAGCAGTAACTCGCCGTCGCTGCCGATGGAGCATACCCCGATGGGCAGATTGTCCAGCGTTTCCCGGTAGTGGCGGCGCAAGTTGTCCAGGTCGGCGGCAAGACCTGTAAAGTTAATATGTGCTCTGTCGAGGTTACGCTCAATCAAATTGATGTCTTCGGTGCTGCCGTTAACACCCGGCAGCAATGGAATGCAGCGATTGATAATGCTATGGGCCACGGCGGGGCCTAGCAGGCCTGATATATTCGCTTCAATCCGGCCACGCAGGCGACGCAGCGCGTAGGGTCGGGATTCATTCTCATCAAACTGTAATTCGTTCAGTGCCCGCTGCACTTCTGCCTGGGCGGTGTTCTCCCCCAAAGCAGCTTGCAGGCTCTCGACAAAAGCCGCTGAACTGTGCAGTGTCAGCGTCTGTCGTGTGGGGCGGGTAAGGTCATCCATAGAGCAAATTTCCGCCGCCACTTCCTCTTCAGCGGACGTCCGGGTAAGGAGCGAAATGATAACAAATGCCGCCGTATTGAGTGCCAGCGAAACCATTGTCGCGGTGGCCCAGAAGCTTTCGCTATCATCCACCAGACCGAGAATTTGCGGTTCAAAATCACTGACAATGGGCAGTAGCATACTGAAGAACCAGGCAGTTAGTCCGGCGCCCAGGCCCCACAGCAGACCATTCCTGTTTGCTGCGGGCCAATACAGCGTGGCCACTATTCCTGGCAGAAATTGTAAGGTGCCAATAAATGCAACAAAGGCCAGCTGGGTGAGTGTTTCCCTGCCGCTGATAATATTAAAGAAAATATAGCCTGCAAGAATTAGTACCGCGATGAGGGCCCGCCTAAGCCATTTGAGTTGTGCGTAAATGCTTTGTTCGCGATCCACCTGTAACAATCCTGTTGGCAGTATCAGGTGGTTGAGGCACATGTTAGCCAGTGCGAGTGTGGTCACAATAATGGTGGCGCTGGCTGCCGATAAACCCGCTACAAAGGCCGCCACGCTAACGGTTGAGGAGTGCAGCTTTAAGCCGATGGCCAGGCCGGTGTACTCTATGGGCAGTTCGTGACCCAGTTTCATTCCAGCCCAGGTAACCGGCAGAACCGGCAGGCTTAGCAGCAACATGTACAGGGGGAGTCCCCAGGTTGCTGAGCGCAAATCCTGGCTTTCAGTGTTCTCTGCAAAAGCCATGTGGAATATATGTGGCATGCACACCGCGCCGGCGAAAAACATCAGCAACAGGGCGCGGGCGGTACTACCCTGCATCGGTTTATCGAGTACACCTGCCACCGCGGGATTTTGCGTCAGCCACTGCTCCATATCTGCAAATCCGTCAAAGACCCCGAAGACTGCCACAAAAAACAGGATTAATAGCGCCGCCAATTTAACCAGGGATTCAAACGCAATCGCGCTTACCAGGCCATCGTTGCGGCGCTGGGAGGAGACGTGGCGGGTGCCAAATAAGATCGAAAAAACTGTGATGATGATGCAAAACACCAGGGCGAGATCATCCCGGCGTTCATTGCTGGATAGCAGTGACTCCGTATCGCCAGCCAGAATATGAATACTGTCGGCGACGGCTTGTATTTGCAGGGCCAGCAGGGGCAACAGGGTAATGCACATGGCAATGGTGATGGCGGCACCTACCCACTGGCTGCGAAACCGGAATGTGAGAACATCCGCCAAAGAGCTCAACTGATAGACCCGGCACAGTCGCAGCAGGGGGTACATCAGCAAGGTGGCCATAACAAACATCAGTACCACGGCGAGGTAATAGAGCAAAAAGCTGTAGCCGTAGCGGGCGGCCAGTTCGACGGTGCCATAGCTGGCCATGGCGCCCGCGAAAACGCCCAGCGAGAGCACGTACACAGCTGGGTGGCGGGTAATTCGTTCGGGCACAATGCCTCTGTCAGACACGTGGGCCACCGCAAACAGGCCACTTAAATAAGCGACAATGAACAGCAGTATCTGCGTTAGGCTAAAGCTCATCCTGGTCCCTTTCACGTTGGTTCCAGTAGGCGGCGATGATAATTAAAAGCCAGAGCTGGTAGGGCCAATGCCAGTGCGTATTGCCACTGAGCAGCCAGCTTTCGATCGCGGGATAAAAAATAAAAGCGATGCCAAGCATGAGCAGTAGCGCCCGGTTAATGTACATAACCTCAGGATTCCTTGTCAGTCTGGCGACTGATACTACTGAAGCGGCATGGGGGGGTAAAGCTCAAACCGGACCGGTAATTGAAGATGCTGGCACTGCCATGACTGGTGGAACGCGGCTCAAGGACCATTGTAGGCTGGCAAATGCCAATATCGACTCCGGCTCACAGCAATCAGGTGGTGGTGTTGATTGTTTGAGAAATGCCAAGGCCTGGCGCAGATTCTGTGCCGCATCCGCGTCGATCAGGGCTGGGGCGTGGTTTTGTTTGCTGTATTTCTGCGCCAGCTCGTTAGTAATGACTGGCAGGTGGCAATAGCGCGGAGTGGGCAGCGTAAGAGTCTGTTGTAGATAAATTTGGCGCCCGGTGGTTTCGAGTAAGTCCGAGCCCCTGACAATGTGGCTGATGGATGCGTTAGCATCGTCTACCACGACGGCCAGCTGGTAGGCGTATAATCCGTCCTTTCGTTTTACGACATAGTTGTCGGTATTTTGCCCGAGGTTCTCACTCTGCAAGCCTTGCAGTTGATCCGTAAATTCCACCTCCGTGCCTAAGGGCCGTTCGATTCGTATAGCCCAGGGTTCGCATAACAACGCCTGCCTGGTCTGACAGCTGTTCTGGCAAGCTCCTGTGGCGCTCAATTGCTGACGGGTACAGCTGCAATTAAACGTCTTCCGGTGGAGGTTAAGCAGTTCCAGTGCTTGTTCATACGCGGCGCTATGGTGGCTCTGCCAGGTGATCTCTTCGTCCCAGTGCAGGCCGTGGGATTCAAGGGAATGCAGAATGCCTTGCGCGGCGCCGGGTTGCTCCCGGGGCGGGTCCAGATCGTCAATGCGGACCAGCCAGGTGCCATGGTTGTGTTTGGCATCCAGATACGACGCGAGTGCAGTGACAAGTGACCCCAGGTGCAAGGGGCCGCTGGGAGAGGGCGCAAAGCGCCCCCGATAAGGGGTGTTCGTCGCGGGCATTGAGCTCGCCGACGTGGTGCTTAACCCAGTTCCTGCTTTTCCTTGATTTCGTCCAGGGTTTTGCAATCGATGCACAAAGTTGCGGTGGGCCGAGCTTCCAGACGTTTGATGCCTATATCGACACCACAGGCGTCGCAAAACCCGTAATCATCCTGATCGATACGGTCCATCATGGAATCTATTTTCTTGATCAACTTGCGCTCGCGGTCACGGGTGCGCAGCTCCAGGCTGAATTCTTCTTCCTGAGTGGCGCGATCGGCTGGATCGGGGAAATTGGCCGCTTCGTCCTTCATGTGGGATACAGTGCGATCGACCTCTTCCATCAGCTGCGCTTTCCAGTCCAGTAATATCTGGTTGAAGTGCTTACGCTGCTGTTCGTTCATGTACTCTTCGCCGCGCTTGGTCTTATACGGCTCGAAGTTCTTGAACTCGGTGTTAGCTACCTTTTTTGCTGCTTTTGGCATGGCTTGATTCCCATACTTCCGGTTGAATTCACAATACTCACAGATAATCTGGCGGGTGTTAAGTGCCCCCCAAACTCGAGGGCGGAGAAGCTACCAGATATCACTCGGGGGTTCCACTATTAATACCAGTTTTTTGGGGGCGCTTCAGGGAGTATTCCCCAGGCCCTCAACACAGTGGAACAGTGAATACGCCAGTTGTTAGAATAGCTCGCTTATGCAAAAGAGGAAATATTATGGCCAACGGCCGAATTGCCAGGGGTTTTGCCGACCGGGTGCGGGATATCCAGCCCTTTCGAGTGGTGGAAGTATTGTCGCGGGCGACAGAGCTCGCCGCGGCGGGGGGCGATATCGTGCATCTAGCGGCTGGTGAACCTGATTTTGCCACTGCGTCCCCAATTGTAGAGGCCGGGCGCGCTGCATTGGCACGTGGAGCCACCGGCTATTCCCAGGCAGCGGGTATTCCCGAGTTGCGGGAGGCCTTGTCGGAGTTTTACCACCAGGAATACGGGCTCGATATCTCGCCGCGAAGAATAATGATTACACCGGGCGCGTCTGGCGCGTTGCTGTTGCTGTCAGCGCTACTGGTGAACCCCGGGGATGGCATGTTAATGACTGATCCTGGCTACCCTTGCAATCGTCAGTTTCTGCGATTGGTTGAAGGGCGAGGGCAGCTGGTTCCAGTCGGAGCCGATACGCGTTATCAATTGACAGCGGCTTTGCTCGAGTCCCATTGGCAGTCTAATACCATTGGCGCACTGGTGGCATCTCCGGCTAACCCCACGGGCACCGCCCTGGGTCTTGAAGAGTTAAGGGCCTTGTCCCTGGCAGTCAAGAAACGCAACGGACATCTGTTGGTAGACGAAATTTATCACGGCCTGGGCTATGATGCTGCGACGCCATCGGTACTTGAAGTTGACCCCGATGCATTTGTGATAAACAGCTTTTCCAAATACTTCGGCATGACCGGGTGGCGGCTGGGTTGGCTGGTGGCCCCGGAAGCCGCCGTCTCGGAAATGGAAAAACTTGCCCAGAATTTCTTTATTTCAATGTCTACCATGGCGCAGTATGCGGCGCTGGCGGGGTTTGAACCGGCTACTCGCGAGATTCTAAACGAGCGCAGGGATATTTTTCGCCAGCGGCGTGACTTTTTGTTACCTGCGGTGCAGGAGTTGGGGTTTACTGTTCCATGCAAGCCCGAAGGCGCGTTCTATATTTACGCCAATGCCAGTCGTTTTACGGATGATAGTCAGGACTTTTGTATGCGTTTATTGGAAGAGAACGGTGTGGCGCTAACACCCGGGCTGGATTTTGGTGACAATCAATCGGGTCGGCATGTGCGCTTTTCCTATACCACCGGTATGGACCGGCTGGAAGTGGCGGTCGAACGGTTGGCGAAAGTACTGAATCCAAATGAAATTTGATGCCTTACAGCAAGGCATATTGCGCAAACGTTACAAGCGCTTTTTGGCCGATATTGAATTGCCCAGTGGCGAAGTGATCACGGTTCACTGTCCCAATACCGGTGCGATGACAGGCTGTGCTGAGCCCGGTGCTCGTGTGTGGTTATCTCGAAGCGAATCCAAAACACGGAAGTATCCCAATACCTGGGAGCTGGTAGAAACCAGCACTGGCATGGCGTGCATTCGCTCCGTTGCAGCAAACCAGGTGGTTGCCGAGGCGCTCGAAGCGGGTCAGATTGACAACTTCAAGACCTATCCTTCGGTGCGCGCCGAGGTAAAGTATGGGCAGGGTAGTCGCGCCGATTTTTTACTGGAGGGCGAGAGCGGCAGGGTATATATCGAAGTAAAGTCAGTGACCCTGAACCGGAGTGGCAGCCTTGGTGCATTTCCAGATGCTGTAAGTACGCGTGGGCGAAAACACTTACAGGAACTACAAGCCAGTGTTGATGCCAATACGCGCGCGGTCATGTTCTTTTGCGTTTTTCACATGGGGATTGATTCGGTGTGTGTAGCCGGTGACATTGATCCGGCCTACCGACAAGCCCTTTTGGAGGCACTCGATGCGGGTGTTGAGATCATGGCATGGAAATCCAACATTTCCCCGGCGGGTATTGTGTTGTCACACCCTCTGCCGTTTTCGGTAGATTAATCCAGGTAAATATCGCCATTGCTGAGCGTAAAGGGCACCGGGATCAGGCTTTCGCCAAGACAGGGCCCGGACACGCATTCGCCGGTATCACTTAAAAATTCGGCACCGTGTCGTTGGCAGTGAATGAGTAATCCATCCGGACTGGCCACTGAGCCGCCTTCGGGGTCAAGTGTGTCCAGAACGTGCGGGCATTTGTTTTCATAGATAAACACTGACTCCCCGCGTTTCATTATGAGAAGAAAGAGATAATCTACCTGGATACTGCTGGTGCTGTTGTCGGTGAAATCTTCGATATTTCCAATTCGGCTCATACTGTGTTGATTCTCTTATGATAGAGGTAGGATAGTGCAGAAGGTCGGTATTCTGCCCAATAACATCGCGAGGTCAAGCCGATAATTTTTTTGGTTTCGATGAACAGGAGGAAGGTATCTCTCAGGGGTCTACATTGACAGTGCAACAGCTGACAGGGCAGCACGAGTCCCACCTGGTTACCACGGCTTGTGGTCATCTATTGCAGGCAGAAGCCGCCGCCGCTTTCGCGGCATTGCAGTGCGATGCGCTGGCAGCTGGTTTTGATCTGGCGATCGCCAGCAGTTTTCGCTCATTTGAGCGTCAATGCGCGATCTGGAATGGCAAAGCGTCTGGTGCGCGGCCGGTTTATGGCGACGGGGGTGAGGCTGTTGAGCTTGGCAAGCTGGCGCCGAGCGACCAGGTACACGCCATTATGCGGTTTTCGGCTCTGCCGGGAACCTCCCGTCACCACTGGGGCAGTGATTTGGATATATTTGATGCCGCGGCTATGCCGCGGGGCTATCAGTTACAACTTTCCTTGGCCGAGGTCGCTGGCGGCGGCATGTTTGACCCGCTGCACTGTTGGCTGGATGAGCGTATGGCTTGCGACCAATCTTATGGTTTTTTTCGCCCCTACTCGACCGATACTGGCGGGGTTGCGCCCGAGCGTTGGCATTTGAGTCATGCACCGTGCGCGCTGCGCTGTGAATCTGCCTGCAATACCGAGGTATTGCAGGCCCTTTTGTCGGACCAGGGTATCGCGCTATGGAAGCCAGTTCAGGATCATTTGGATGAAATTTTGCAGCGTTATGTGCACGTCGGCAATGACTGGTGCCCTGCCGCTTACCTGGGCTAAAAAGCCGCGTTTGATCCGGGGTATTCGCTAAACGCTCTCTACTGTTTACCGAGGTGTTCGCTTTACTGTTCAATATTGGTAGACTGGTTTTGTTGTACCCAGAAGTAGATCGGACAGAGGTGGCGGCGAATTCGTTGTCACTACTGATAATAATAGCTGTCCGACGGTCTTTGTGGAGCGAGTTCCCTACGTGCAGGGATGCAGTCTCGTGGCAGTTCCCGGATCAGTCGGCCTGATTTGAACAGATGGGGAATTATATGTCGGAGTATTTTTTTCTGCCGCCTATTCTTGGCTTGGCAGGTCTTTTAATAGCCTTTGTTATTTATCACATCATGACGCGTCACGATCACGGCGAGGGCCTGGTCACAAAAATTGCGGATCAAATTCATTTAGGCGCGATGGTGTTTATGCACCGGGAGTACAAAATGCTGGCGTTATTCGCCGGCGTGCTCCTGATATGTATTTACGCCTCGCCTCTTGGGGCCAATACGGCACTATCTTTCGCGGTGGGGGCAATTTCCTCGGCAGTGGCTGGCTATCTGGGAATGTTTGCGGCCACCAAGGCCAATGTTCGAACGGCCGTCGCAGCGCATAATCATGGCGAGGCACAAGCGTTATCGATCGCTTTTTACGGGGGTTCGGTGATGGGCCTTTGTGTCGCATCGCTGGGGCTGATAGGCCTCGGCGGGCTGTATTGGTATTTCGGAGGCGACAGCCATTCGCTGCATGCCATTCACGGCTTTGGCATGGGCGCATCTACTGTGGCGCTATTTTCCCGGGTGGGCGGTGGTATCTTCACCAAAAGCGCCGATGTGGGTGCTGACCTGGTGGGCAAAATTGAAGCGGGTATCCCAGAGGATGATCCTCGAAATCCAGGGGTTATTGCCGATAACGTGGGCGACAACGTAGGTGACATTGCGGGGATGGGGTCTGACATTTTCGAATCCTACTGCGGTTCGATGATCGCCTGTATTGCCATTGCTTCAACGATGACCATTGCCTCCAGGGAAGCGATGATGTTTTTGCCCCTGGCGCTGGCCAGTATCGGTTTGATCGCGTCTGTGTGCGGTATTTTACTGGTGCGAATGCGGTCCTCGGCAGCACCGGAAGCGGCTCTGCGAACGGGGACACTGCTGGCACCGGTCATCTTTGTCGGGATGGCCTGGTTTATGATGAAAAACATGGGCGTGGACAGCAATGTCTGGTGGTCTGTGGTAAGCGGTGCAGTGGGCGGCGTGTTTATCGGTTTGATCACGGAGTATTACACGGGCTCTACGCCGGTTCAGAAGATCGCCAAATCGGGCGAGACGGGCCCGGCCACCGTTATGATTACCGGGCTTGCCGTTGGTATGCAGTCAGTGGTTTTACCGGTGTTGTTCCTGGCCGGAATTATTTATGTCTCCACTGAACTTTCAGGCCTTTATGGTGTGGGTATCGCAGCGGTGGGCATGCTCTCCACCGTGGGTATTACCATGGCTATCGATGCTTATGGCCCGGTAGCGGATAACGCCGGTGGTATCGCCGAAATGGCTGGCATGGGAGAGGAGACCCGCAGGATTACCGATGGTCTTGATGAAGTGGGCAATACCACGGCGGCGATTGGTAAAGGTTTCGCAATTGGTGCTGCAGCGCTTGCGGCATTGGCTATTATTGCCGCCTTTGTGGAGACCGTGCAGGTTAACAATGCCGATTTCTCCCTGGAAATCACCAATCCTATAGTGCTGGTAGGCATGTTTATTGGCGGCACAATTCCCTTTCTCATTGCCGCTATTACCATGACGGCTGTGGGTGAAGCGGCATTTGATATGATTAATGAAATTCGGCGTCAGTTTCGGGAGATTCCAGGATTGTTGGAAGGCACAGCTGAGCCCGACACTGCACGCTGTGTTGATATCGCCACAACTGCCGCATTGCGACGCATGATTTTACCTGGCGTTATTGCAGTGGGTTCTCCGGTTCTTGTGGGCTTTGGCTTGGGAGCGGCTTCCCTGGGTGGCATGTTGGCGGGCGCTTTATTGGCCTGTGTACTGATGGCACTGATGATGGCCAATGCCGGTGGCGCCTGGGACAACGCGAAAAAGTATGTTGAAAAAGGCAATTTGGGCGGTAAGGGTTCAGATACGCACGCCGCTGTTGTGGTAGGCGATACCGTTGGCGACCCGTTCAAGGATACCTCCGGGCCTGCGATGAACATTCTTATCAATGTGATGGCGATTGTTAGCCTGGTAATAGCGCCGCTGCTGTAATTTCAGCAGCGGTAGGGCATGCCTTACCGGCGTGCCTTACCGGCGTACCGCTAGATCTTAAAGCTCTTTTTGAGCTTTTTGGGCACCAATAGGTTTTTCAGACGGGTGTATTGCGGCAGGCCATTTTTGTAACTGGGATAGTCTTCACCCTGGATAAGGGGTGCCAGATAATCGCGAGCTTCCTCGGTAATACCAAACCCATCCCGGCTAATAAAATTGCGCGGCATTTGTTTTTCAACGTTTGCCACATCGGCCAGTTGTGCCTCCCCGATGCTCCAGCTGTAGCGTTTGCCTTTGCCACGAACAATGGTAGGCATAATGGCATTTTTGCCTTCAAGCGCTTTTTCTACAGCGGCGGCTCCGACAGCATAGGCTTGTTCAACATCGGTAGATGATGCGATGTGGCGGGCAGAACGCTGCAGATAATCCGACACGGCCCAGTGATACTTGTAACCTAATTCTGACTTGATCATTTCGGCCAGCGAAGGCGCCAGCCCACCCAGTTGAGTGTGCCCAAAGGCATCTTTTAGTCCGCCACCTGCCAGGAAAGTGCCGTCTTTATATTGTGCGCCTTCAGAGGCGACAATTACGCAGTGGCCGTGGCGCTTTACACAGCGTTTTACTTTGGCGAGAAATTTATCACGATTAAATGCAATTTCCGGAAACAGGATGATATGCGGTGCATCGCCTTCGTGCTCGGCGGCAAGGCCGGCTGCGGCGGCAATCCAGCCAGCGTGTCGGCCCATGGTTTCAAGGATAAAAACCTTGGTGGAGGTTTCGCACATGGAGGCGACATCCAGTGCTGCTTCTTTGGTTGAAATGGCAATGTACTTCGCCACAGAACCGAATCCCGGACAGTTGTCGGTTAAGGGCAGGTCGTTGTCGATGGTTTTCGGGATGTGGATAGCCTGCAGCGGATATCCCATGCTCTCGCTCAATTGCGAAACTTTCAGGCAAGTATCGGCTGAATCACCGCCGCCATTGTAAAAAAAATAGCCGATATTATGCGCCTTGAAAACGTCGATCAGTCTTTCATATTCGGCTTTGTTTTGTTCCAGGCTTTTTAACTTGTGGCGGCAAGAGCCAAAGGCTCCCGAGGGGGTGGAGCGCAATCCGGCAATCGCAGAATTGCTTTCCTTGCTGGTGTCAATCAGCTCTTCGCGCAGTGCGCCGATAATACCGTTGCGGCCGGCATAGACTTTACCAATTTGATCGCGATGTGTTCGGGCAGTTTGAATTACGCCACAGGCACTGGCATTTATAACGGCAGTAACGCCACCGGATTGTGCGTAGAACGCATTTTTTTTCGACATCTCAAGGTGTTCCGTGAGCCCGAATCAGATAGGTAATCCGGTGTGTTGCAAGAATGGGCGAATCATACGGCAATTGGGGCGGCTTGTGGACTGGAAATTAGCAGTTTTACCGCTCTTGTGTGTGGCGATGGGTTTCGGCGTGTTAATATGAGCCCCTTTCGATTTTAAAGAAGTAGTGCGCTTGAAAGGACATATTCATATTCTGGGCATATGCGGAACCTTTATGGGTGGCATTGCCCTGTTGGCCAGAGAGTTGGGGTTTAAAGTCACAGGCAGCGATGCCAATGTTTATCCGCCGATGAGCACACAGCTTGAGGCCCAGGGCATTGAGCTGATGGAGGGCTATCACCCCAAACATTTACAGCCGGCTCCCGATTGCGTGGTGATAGGCAATGCCATGTCGCGCGGCAATGAGGCAGTAGAGTATGTGCTTAATAGCGGCATCCCCTACACCTCAGGGCCTCAGTGGCTAGCGGAAAATCTGTTGCAGGGGAAATGGGTTCTCGCTGTATCAGGTACGCACGGTAAAACCACCACCAGTAGTATGTTGGCGTGGATCCTTGAGTATGCGGGTATGTCTCCCGGGTTTCTGATTGGCGGCGTGCCCAGTGACTTTGGATTGTCGGCGCGCTCGGGCAATTCGGATTTTTTTGTGGTGGAAGCGGATGAGTACGACACTGCTTTTTTCGACAAGCGTTCCAAGTTTGTGCACTACCGCCCCAGCACGTTGTGTATTAATAACCTCGAATTTGATCACGCAGATATTTTTGATGATCTGGATGCCATTCAAAGACAGTTTCATCATCTGGTTCGCTGTGTGCCTGGGCGGGGGCAGATTATTTTTCCCCGGGAAAGTCAAACCGTGGCTCAAGTACTGGAACGAGGTTGCTGGACACCCACCCGCAGCTTTGGATTTGATGGTGAGGCCGATTGGCGTGCTGAGTTGATTGCCGACGATGGCTCGCATTTTAGGGTGAGCTGCGATGTCGGTGAGCCCGTTGAAGTGCAGTGGTCTTACTGTGGGTTGCACAATGTAGAAAATGCCCTTTGCGCAATGGCCGCTGCGTTGCATGTGGGTGTGTCGGTATCGGTATCGGCTGAGGCACTGGCGGCCTTTAACGGTGTGAAACGCCGTCTTGAATTGCTCGGTACGGTTGGTGGTGTGGCGGTGTACGATGACTTCGCCCATCATCCAACCGCCATCGCCACCACGTTGCAGGGGCTTCGTGCCAGGGGTGGTAGGGGGCGATTGATCGCGCTTATTGAGCCTCGTTCCAACACCATGCGTATGGGAGAGCACCGTGAGCAGTTGGCAAGTGCGACAGCCGCTGCAGATAAGGTGTTCTGGTTTCAGCCGGCGGGCATGGACTGGTCATTGGAAAGTGTTGTCGAAAATAGTCAGGTACCGGCGGAACTAAGCAGCAATATGGATGACTTAATCCGTAGGGTCGCTACCAGTGTTCATCCCGGCGATCAGATTGTCATCATGAGTAATGGATCGTTTGGTGGTGTGCACCAACGGTTACTAGCACAGCTACCCACTATTTGAGTAAACCATGTCAGATACCCTAATAAAAAGCTATGACAGGCTCGTCCTGCGACGGCCCTTTTTGTCCCTGTTGATAATGGCGCTGCTGGTGCTGGGTTTTGCCAGCCAGACCGGCAAAATAAAGATTGATGCCTCGGCAGACTCCCTGTTGTTACAAGGCGACAAATCGCTGGACCTGTTTCGAGAAGTCAGTCGTGAATATAGCTCTGAAGAATTCCTTCTCATTACCTGGCAGCCGCAAACAGCGCTTCTCGCCCCAAGATCTGTTGACCCGCTGAAACGCATGGCGGACGAGTTGCGCAAGCTTCGCGGCGTGTCCTCGGTGGTTACGGTATGGGATATTCCGTTGCTGGAAAGCCCTCCAGTATCCCTGTCGGATATTACCTCGGGTGATCCATTACCGGGTCTGGATACACTGGGTATTGACCGGGATCTGGTATTGAAAGAGCTGACCACTAGTCCTATCTACGCCAATCTACTGGCGAGTACAGACGGTACCATGACAGCGGTGCAAATTAATCTCGAGCGAGACGAGCAGTACAATCTGCTACTTTACCAGCGGGAAGATTTGCGCAAGCTGGAGCGAGATTTCGGGCTCACGCATGAAGAGAAGGCCGAACTTGGGCGTATTGAAGCAGAGTTTAAAGCGCATACCGCAGCGTCATTGGAGCTGCAAAATACTCTGGTAACAAACGTTCGCGCCATTGCTGCAAACTATAGTATTTACGCCAAGACTTTTGTTGGTGGAATGCCCATGATCGCCTCGGATATGGTGAGTTTTGTACGCAGTGATTTGGTGCTGTTTGGTAGCGCGATACTGGGTGTTATGTTGGTTGTTCTGGCGGTAATATTTCGTCGCTTGAGATGGGTGGTTATTCCGCTGACGACCTGTGTGGCAACGGTCACAGTAATGCTGGGATTATTGGGTGCACTCGACTGGCGTATGACGGTGATTTCCTCCAACTTTGTAGCGGTCTTGTTGATCGTTTCTCTGGCACTGTCTATTCATTTGGTTGTGCGGTACCGGGAATTGCATGCGGCAAGCCCCAAGGGGCATCGCCGAGAAAGGGTATTGGACACCGTGAGATTGATGGCCGTGCCGTGTTTTTACACGGCGGTGACAACCATTGTGGCTTTTGTATCTCTGATAGTATCCGGCATTCAGCCCGTCATTGATTTCGGGTTGATGATGACGGTGGGCATCGTTATCGCCGTTATCATGGCGTTTGTTATTGTGCCGTGTTTGATGATGGTATGGCCCCGCGGAAGGCCGGTACATCATGAAGATGACGAGCAGCCTCTTACGCTCAAGTTTGCCCGCATCACCGATGAACACGGTAAGTCGATTCTGCTGGTCAGCGCTGCGCTTCTGCTGGTCACGGTTTATGGAATATCTCGCCTGCAAGTCGAAAATAGGTTTATTGATTACTTCAATGACAGCACCGAGATTTACCAGGGTATGGAATTACTCGACGCCAAGCTGGGCGGTACGATACCGCTGGAAATTATTTTGTCTGCGCCGGATTTTGATGAGCCGCTACCGGGCGTAGGCCCAGCAGGAGGGTTGGTATCAACTTCCCCAATTGATGACGACGATCCCTTCGCCGAGGAAAGCGAAGACTTTGCCGCCGCGCCAGCTGATGAAGACACCCTGGGTGATGATGACTGGGGCGATGACTTTGATGGTGGCTTTGACGATTTTTCCAGTAACAATGATGCAGGATTTAAACCCAGTTATTGGTTTAGTCTGCAGGGAATGCGCGAAGTTGACAGCCTGCATAACTACCTCGATTCGCTGCCTGAAACCGGGAAAGTGTTGTCTCTTTCGACGATATTTTCGGTGGTTAAAAACTTGATGGGCGATGATATTGGGGGAGTTGAATTGGCGTTGGTGCAAAAGAGCCTGCCGCCTGATATCAAAGGAATGATGGTTGACCCGTATTTTTCCAAGAACAATGAAGAAGCCAGAATTACTGTGCGTGTGAAGGAAACCAGCAAAGATTTGCGCCGGGATGAATTTTTACGCGATGTGCATTCACACCTAATTGATAACCTGGGCTTTGAGCCAAGCCGCGTGCAGTTTACGGGAATGCTTGTCCTTTATAACAATGTGCTGCAAAGCCTGTTCAAATCACAGATATTGACTCTTGGTGCAGTGTTTTTGGCAATTTTAGTGATGTTTTTGGTGCTTTTTCGCTCTATGTGGCTGGCGCTTATTGCGTTGGCTCCCAACTTGCTCGCCGCTGGAATGGTTTTGGGAGTGATGGGCCTGGCGGGCATACCGCTGGATATCATGACCATCACAATTGCGGCAATTGTGCTGGGTATTGGGGTGGATAATTGTATCCACTATGTGCACAGATATATGAAAGAATTTCCCAAGGATCGCAATTACCGTCAGACCATGTATCGCTGTCATGGCAGTATTGGCCGCGCGTTATATTATACGACGGTAACCGTTGTGGTGGGCTTCTCGATGCTGACTCTTTCTAACTTTAATCCGAGTATCTATTTCGGCCTGTTAACGGTACTGGCAATGACCGCAGCGGTGATTGGCGCATTATTGCTGTTGCCGCGACTGATTATGCTGTTTAAGCCCCTGGGCCCGGAACGGGAATGATATGGAATGTAGGAGTGCTTGTGGCGCCTGTTGTATAGCGCCGTCCATAACCGAGCCATTTTATGGCATGCCTGCGGGGAAGCCGGCGGGTGTGCGGTGTGTGCATCTCGACGCAGCGCAGCGCTGCAGGATATTCAACGACAGTCGCAGGCCGGCCTATTGTGGCCAGTTTCGCGCCGAGCCAGATTTTTGCGGTGATACGCGTGAGCAGGCCCTGGCAATTTTGCTGCTGTTGGATGAAAAAAGCGTACCGGGTGTCGCCTGACTTTGGGTGTTAACGCACAGAGACGTGCATACATGAATCAAAATGACGGGACCAATCGTGACTGAAATTCCTCTATTTCCTCTATCCAGTATCTTGCTGCCATATGGTCGCTTTTCGCTGCAGATTTTTGAGCAAAGATACCTCGACCTGGTGCGCAGTTGCATGCGGACCGATACCGGTTTTGGTGTGGTGTGGATTCGACGTGGTTCAGAGGTGGCTACAAAAGGGTCAGCGAGGCCGGATCTGGGTGACTATGGCACCTACGCACGCATCGTCGATTGGGACCAACTGCAAAATGGGCTTTTAGGGATTACCATTGCAGGCACAGAAACCTTTGATTTGCGCGATGCCAATACCTCGGCCAGCGGCCTGGTGATGGGTGATATTGAAATGCATCGGCCGTGTGATCCCAAAGCAATGCAGGATGACTGGAGCCCCATGCTGGATGTATTGCGCAGCCTGGAGACACATCCCCATGTGCAGCGTATGGGGTTGGAGATAGATTACAACAATGCCTGGGAAGTGGGTTATACGCTGGTGCAGTTACTGCCGCTGGATGAATCCTTGAAATATGAGCTGCTGGGCTCTGGGACAATCGAGGAAATGATGGGAGAGCTGGACCTTCTGCTCAACCAGATCAGCGGAGAGGATTAAGCTGTTTAGACCTTAGCCGCTACAACTGTTATTCGGCGAACACAGGCATCCAGCCGCCACACTCTTTCCAACGATTGACAATATCGCAAAACAATTCAGCCGTGCGTTCTGCGTCATAGGCTGCCGAATGAGCTTCGGCATTGTCAAAGGCGATGCCTGCTTCACCGCAAGCTTTGGCCAACACTGTTTGTCCAAACGCAAGTCCTGCCAGTGTCGCGGTATCAAAATAGGAAAAGGGATGAAACGGATTGCGTTTAATGTCGCAGCGTTCTACAGCCGCGTTGATAAAGCCCGCATCAAAATGGGAATTGTGTGCTACCAGCACAGCCCTGGTGCATTCCTGCTCGCGAATTTCCTTGCGAATGATGCGAAACAGTTCGGTTAAAGCCTCTTCTTCAGTAACGTCTTCACGAAAAGGGTGGTAGGGGTCGATACCGGTAAAATCGAGCGCCGCCTGCTCAAGATTGGCGCCCTCGAAAGGTTTTACATGGAAATTGTAGGTGCGGTGTACGGCCAGTGTGCCGTCTTCATCCATTCTGACAATACTGGCGGCAACTTCCAGGATGGCATCGGTTTGGGCGGTAAAGCCCCCTGTTTCAATATCGACCACAACCGGCAGAAAGCCCCGGAATCGATCGCACATGCGCTGTCCATTTAAGGCACTCACAGAGAGTTTCCAGTTGTCATACTATTTTCCACTGTAACTGTTCGCCCGCTCTTAGGGGGGTAAGTGAGCCGCTGCCCAGCGGCAGTGTTTCTGGCACCTGCCAGGGGCTCTTTTTTAGCGTAATGTTGTCTGTGTTGCGCGGCAAGCGGTAAAAATCGGGCCCGAAGTGACAGGCAAAACCCTCCAGTTTGTCGAGTTGCCCCTGGCCTTCAAATACCTCGGCGTACAGTTCAATGGCCGCATGGCCGGTATAAATGCCCGCACAGCCACACGCTGTTTCCTTGGTAGACGTAGTGTGTGGGGCGGAATCTGTGCCGAGGAAAAATTTTGGATTGCCCGAGGTGGCCGCCTTTAACAGGGCTTGCTGATGGCTATTACGCTTGAGTATGGGCAGGCAATAGTAATGCGGACGAATACCGCCAGCCAGCATGTCGTTGCGATTGAGTAGCAGGTGGTGAGCGGTAATAGTGGCGGCGATGTTCTCGGATGCAGCACCGACAAATTCGGCGGCATCGCGTGTGGTTATGTGCTCCAAAACCATACGCAGCCCCGGAAAGCGCTGGGCGATAGGGGCCAGATGGCGCTCAATAAAGGCTTTTTCGCGGTCAAATATATCGATCTGCGAATCGGTAACCTCACCGTGAACCAATAGTGGCAGCCCCACTTCCTCCATCGCCTCAAGCGTGGGGTAGAGGCTTTCCAGATTGGCCACACCGGCCTCGGAATTGGTGGTGGCACCGGCCGGGTAAAGCTTAACAGCGTGTACAAAATCGCTCTGGGCTGCCAGTTTTACCTCACTTGCACTGGTCTGGTCTGTGAGGTAGAGCACCATTAAAGGTTCAAATTGGCGTGGCAAATCGGCCATGGCAGCTAGAATTCGGCTGCGGTATTGGCCGGCCTGGGCCACGGTGGCAGCCGGAGGTGTGAGATTGGGCATAACAATGACGCGCCCAAAATAGCGCGCCATATCGGCACAGGTGTGCTCCAGCGCGGCGCCGTCACGCAAATGTACGTGCCAGTCATCCGGGCGGGTAATTGTCAGTTCTGTCACAAAGGGCCTGTGGTTCGGCTTACGGAGGGTGAATGCTACCGTAAAGGGGGCTGTACGGGAACACAAGTCGCGTTTATACGCTGGGAATTCACGCCGCTCAAGAGTAGAATGTGCGGCCTTTAAAACACTGTGAACGCATGGAGTTCCACATGTCTGAATTTAGCAAAGTTGTCCTGGCCTATTCTGGTGGTTTGGATACCTCGGTTATTGTGCGTTGGTTACAAGATACCTATAACAGCGAAGTCGTGACCTTTACTGCCGATATTGGTCAGGGAGAAGAGGTTGAACCGGCGCGGGCCAAGGCCGAGGCGCTGGGCGTAAAAGAGATCTATATAGATGATTTGCGCGAAGAGTTTGTGCGGGACTTTGTTTTTCCAATGTTTCGTGCCAATACCATCTATGAAGGCGAATACCTGCTGGGCACCTCCATCGCCCGGCCACTCATCTCCAAGCGGTTGATTGAGATTGTTAATCAGACCGGTGCCGATACTATTTCTCATGGCGCTACCGGCAAGGGCAATGATCAGGTGCGCTTTGAACTGGGTGCCTATGCGCTTAAGCCGGGTATTAAAATTATTGCCCCCTGGCGTGAGTGGGACTTGACCTCACGTGAATCTCTGATGGAGTACTGCGCAACACACAACATTCCTGTTGATTATGCCAGTGGCAAGAAAAAGTCGCCCTATTCGATGGATGCCAATTTGCTGCATATCTCCTATGAGGGCGGCATTTTGGAAGATCCCTGGGCGGAACCAGAAGACGACATGTGGCGCTGGAGTGTGAGCCCGGAGGCTGCACCAGATCAGGCCACTTATATAGATATTGAGTATGTGCGCGGCGATATCGTGGCCATTAATGGTGAGCCCATGAGTCCGGCAACAGTGCTGGAATATTTGAACAAGGTTGGCGGAGCCAACGGCATTGGCCGTGACGATATTGTCGAGAACCGCTATGTGGGTATGAAGTCTCGCGGCTGTTACGAAACACCGGGTGGCACTATTATGCTGCGCGCGCATCGGGCTATAGAATCGCTGACACTGGACCGTGAAGTAGCGCATCTCAAAGATGAGTTGATGCCGCGCTATGCGAACATTATCTACAACGGCTACTGGTGGTCACCCGAGCGCAAGATGCTGCAGGTAGCTATTGATGAGTCGCAAACTATGGTTAATGGTACGGTTAGGCTCAAGCTGTATAAGGGCAATGTAATTGTTGCCGGGCGCCAGTCGGCGGATAGTTTGTTTGACGAAAGTATCGCGACCTTTGAAGAAGATGAGGGCGCCTACAACCAGGCCGATGCAGAAGGTTTTATCAAACTGAATGCCTTGCGCATGCGCATTGCCGCCAATAAAGGCCGCAAGCTGCTATAGAGAAATACCGGGGCGATTGTTATGAAATCTGTTTGTCTTTATTTGGGTTCTAGCCCCGGTGTCCGCCCGGAGTATGAGGCGGTTGTTCGGCAGTTGGCGACGCTTATCGCCAGGCGTGGTATGACGCTGGTATACGGTGGCGGCAACGTTGGCTTGATGGGTATCGCCGCCAATGCAGCGCTTGAGGCCGGCGGTGAAGTGATTGGGGTGATTCCCGCCGACATTGCTGACAAGGAAGTTGGGCACAACGGCCTTACTGAATTGCAGGTGGTTGATTCCATGCATGAGCGTAAAATGCGCATGGCAAAATTGTCTGATGGCATTATCGCCTTGCCCGGTGGCCTGGGCACGCTGGAAGAGTTGTTTGAGATGCTGACCTGGTCGCAACTGGGTTTTCACAATAAACCCATTGGCCTGGTGAATGTGGCGGGCTATTACGAGCTGCTGTTGGCGTTTCTCGATCATATGGTGGTAGAGCGTTTTGTGAAACCCGAACACCGGGATTTATTATTGATGGAGCGCGACCCCGAACAGCTGTTGGACCGCATGGCTGTTTACCAACCACCAAAGATTGATAAGTGGCTTGACCTGGACCGAAGTTAATAGCCCATTAATGAAAATCTCGCGATTTCACCGGCAGTGTTTGCAGTTCACTGGTGTAATCCACTAAAGCGCCGGCGATAATATGAATAACATTATCTTTTGTCTCCAGGGTGCCTTTCACCAATAGCAATTGCGCGCTCATAAGTTCTTTTCGAAAGCGTTTTTGCGTACTTTTCCAGACCACAATATTACTGTTGCCGGTTTCGTCTTCCAGGGTCAGGAATAATACCCCGGATGCGGTGCCGGGGCGCTGCCGGCAGGTGACCAGCCCGGCGATGCGCACCAGGCGATTATTGCCTATCTGTGCCAGATCGGCATAGCGTTTACAGCGGCTAAAGGGTGGGCGTCCCCGCAATAAACTCATGGGGTGTGCCCTGAGTGTTACGCCTGTGGCGCGATAGTCAGCCAGCACCTCTTCGGCGATGCCCGGGGCCGGCAGGGCGACATTGTCATTAAAATAATCTGCTCGCTGGCGGTGTTCATCTTGAAGTAGTGGCTTGGCTTCTTCCAGTGCCATGATTTGCCACTGAGACTGGAAGCGGTGGCCACTGAGTGAGGCCAGGGCGTCGGCGTCGGCCAGGGCTTCCATGTCCCGTTTGTTCAGCTGTGCTCGGCGACGCAAATCACTGATTTGGCGATAGGGGTTGTTCCAGCGTTGTTCAACAATACGCTCGGCGCCACTTTTACTGAGGCCTTTGATAAGGCGAAAACCCAATCGAACAGGCGGCTGGGAGTGTATGCTTGAGCGGCTATCCAGCAACTGGTGATCCCACAGGCTGTGATTGACATCGATGGGCAGTATGGTGACTTCGTGGCGGCGGGCGTCTTGAATAAGTTGTGATGGCGAGTAAAACCCCATGGGCTGGCTGTTTAATAAACCGGCATAAAACGCAGCGGGATGATGGCGCTTAAGCCAGGCTGACACATAAGCCAGCAGGGCGAAACTGGCAGAGTGGGACTCGGGAAAACCGTAGCCGCCAAAACCCTTGATTTGTTCAAACAGGCGTCGGGCGAAGTCATCATCGTAGCCGCGCTCGATCATGCCCTGAGTGAGTTTTTTCTCGAAACTAAGCAGCTTGCTATTTTTGCCCCAGTTGGTAATGGCGCGGCGCAACTGGTCGGCTTCGCCGCCGCTAAAACCGGCGGCCACCATGGCCAGTTTGATCACCTGCTCCTGAAAGATGGGAACCCCCAGAGTGCGCTTGAGTACATCTTTGATATCCTGGCTGGGGTAGGTGACCTTCTCCAGCCCCTGTTTGCGTCGTAAATAGGGGTGCACCATATCACCCTGAATAGGCCCGGGGCGGACAATGGCTATTTCAATTACCAGGTCATAAAAGCAGGCGGGTTTGAGCCGGGGCAGCATAGACATTTGGGCGCGGGATTCAATCTGGAAAACCCCGAGGCTGTCGGCTTTCTGTAGCATCTGGTAAGTGGCTTTGTCTTCTTTTGGAATGTCGCTAATGGTTTTGATGGCAGGATTGTATGCGTGCACCATTTGCAGGCTCTTGCGAATAGCCGACAACATGCCCAGCGCCAACACATCTACTTTCAGCAGGCCCAGGGATTCAATGTCTTCTTTGTCCCATTGGATGACTGTGCGATCTGCCATGCTGGCATTTTCAACAGGCACCAGGGTAGAGATAGGGCTGCGGGTGATAACAAAGCCGCCCACATGCTGCGACAGGTGGCGGGGAAAGCCGAGGATTTGTTGCACCAGATTGTAAAACAGTTCTGCCTGGTGACTGTGGGAGGCAATGCCCTGCTCTTCAAAACGTTTGCTTAAATCTTTACTGCGGTCCCACCAGGCGAGAGATTTTGCCAGGTCGTCTACAAAAACAGGGTCTAATCCCAGCGCCTTACCGACATCGCGCACCGCGCTGCGGGAGCGGTAGGTGATAACAGTGGCGGCCAGTGCCGCTCGCTTGCGGGAGTATTTCTGGTATATGTATTGAATGACTTCCTCGCGCCGCTCGTGTTCGAAATCAACGTCGATATCTGGCGGTTCATCTCGCTCTTTGGAAATGAAGCGTTCAAACAACAAGGATATTTGTTCGGGAGACACTTCGGTAATGAACAGGCAGTAACACACCACTGAGTTGGCGGCGGAACCACGGCCCTGACACAAAATTTTCCGCTCACGGGCAAAGCGCACAATGTCGTACACCGTAAGGAAATAATATTCGTAATTTAACTCTTCTATGAGTTTCAGTTCATGAGCAATACGCGCGGCAATGTCGGCGGGCACTCCCCGGGGCCAGCGCACGTCGCAGCCACTAGCCACCAGCTCACGCAGATAGGAGTTGGCGCTGTGATTGGCGGGCACCACTTCCTCGGGGTATTCGTAACGCAGCTCCTCCAGGCTGAAATTACACAAACTGGCGATACGCAGTGTTTCGTGAAGCAGGGCAGGTGGGTAGAGTTGCTGTAACCTGGCTAGCGTGCGCAGGTGTTGTTGACTATTGCCCAGACGTTTGCGGCCGAGCTGGTCGATGCTGCTGTTGTATCGTAAAGCGGTAAACACATCGTGTAGTGGCTTGCGAGTGGCGCTGTGCATTTGCACATTGCCGCAGGCCACCATGGGAATGTTCAGCGAACTGGCCAGCTGATAAAGCGCCATGTAACCCTGGGCTTCGTTGTTGCCAAGCAAATGGGTAACACCAAGCCAGATGCGTTTTTTACAAAGCCGCTTGAGTTGCAGGCCGTAGGCCTGGTTAACATCGGAATTATCCTCAGGCAGCCAGATCAGCAGGCAGCGCTTAAGGTGGAAAATAACATCGCGCAAACTAACCCGATATTCACCCTTGGGACTGCGCCGCCTGGCCATGCTGATTAGCCCCGACAATTCACTATACGCGGCACGCGACGGCACCAGGGCAAGTAATTTAATGCCCTCTTCCAGGTTGAGTTCACTGCCTATGATTAGTGTTATGCCGACCTCTTTTGCGGCTACGTGTGCTTTAACCACACCGGCGAACGAGCATTCATCAGTAATGGCCAGTGCGGAGTAGCCCAACTGCGCGGCGCGCTCCACAAGTTCATGGGGGTGCGAAGCGCTGCGCAGGAAGCTGTAGCTGGTGAGGCAGTGGAGTTCGGCGTATTGCATGAGGGTTAGCTATCGAGTGGGCTTACGACACCCATGACGCCACGCCTGAGTACATGGGTATATATTTCAGTTGTTTTGACATCACTATGGCCCAGCAACTTCTGAATAGTGCGCAAATCGTAGCCTTGCTGTAACAAACGAGTGGCAAAACTGTGCCGAAAAGTGTGACAACTCCCATCTTCCGTGTCACGGATATGCAGCTTCGTTACTTTTTCAAGTTGCTGCTCTAGTGATGGCTTAACGCGATCAGGCAGTAGAGTTGTGCGATCTTTATCGCCCTTGCCAGATCGGACGGTGATAGTTCTGAGTTCAAAATCAAGATCTTTCACACGCAGCGAGAGCAGTTCGCTCTGGCGCAGGCCTGCTCCATAGAGAAGCTCTACCATAACGCGGTAATTACCGGAAAGGTGTTCTAATACACGTGCAACCTCATTGTGGGAAAGTACAACAGGTAGGCGCCGACGCTGACGCGCTTTTTCGAAATCAAGCGGTTCGAGCTCAACTTGAAGAAATTTCCGGTACAGATAAAAAATTGAGTTTAGGGCAATACGCTGCGTTGCCGGTGAGCAGGAACGTGCGCTGCCCATGTGGCTAAGAAATTGGTTGATGTGCACAGCCCCCATTAGCTTTGGGTGTCGTTTTTTGTTAAACATGATGTATCGCTTAATCCAGTGGAGATAGGTTTTCTCTGTTGGGTAGGCATAGCCCTTATCGCGAAGGTCTTGGCGAATCTGATGCATGAACCGCTTTGATCCTGCCGGAATGGGCTGCCGGATATCATCCATGGAGTTGCCTGATTCAATATACTGTATATATGTACAGTAATCCATTTCTTGGAGATTTCAAGTGGGTTTTTCAGCGGAACTATGGGGGAAGCGAGAGTCGGCTACCTTTATGTCTATGTTTCCATTAAGTATTTTCTGGAATAGGGACGTCTAAATATGGCCGGATTTGATGGGTGCCGCCCAAGAAAAATTCTTCTTAACATCCCCGTGTAAGAAAGGTATAAAGGTAAGTAATTGTTTTGGGGTGATTTTTTTGAAATTGAGAACGAAGAAAATCAACTTAAGGAGAAGCTCGTAATATGAGACCAGTCCTTAGAATTAGCTGTTATAGGGCGCTTGGCTGAACTCCCAAGATTTGAGTTGCTCTATGGATGAATCACTGCATGAAGGAGGCCTGGATTTGGAGATGGTACCAGTTCCATATGCGCGGGCGTTCTCAGGCAGTTCTGTTTATAACCAGAAAACGTTCCCGCGGAGACGTCGCACATCAATTTCGTTCAGCCAGACTCAAAAATTTGTGCTTGTGCCTGACCTCCGTGCTCCTATAACAAGTCAGGGCTACGGACGGTTTCACCGCCGCAGCCTGAGGCGTTATGCGTCAGTGCAGGTTCGAGCATGATTAAGAGTTGGGTTGCAGCGGGCGTTGTCAGTCTTTTTACCTCAATTCTCCGAGGCGTTGCGGGGCATCGGAGTCCTTTGGCGGACGCTCGCGATAGCGACATGGATATGGAATCCATTGTAATTCTGCATGCGGCATGGCATGTAGTAACCGGGTTTTGTTTTGCAGCGGCAGTTGTCTATATCTATGTCGGATTACGACCACAGCATTTCGCATCCAATCAACTGGCAGGTTTGCTCAGCGCTATCTTCCTTCTTTCTGCTCTAGTGGTCATTGTTGTAAACTCTGTTTATGGCTGGTCGCTATTGCTCGCATTGCCCGCGGTGTTACTCGCGTGTATCAGTATCTTGGGCTTTGTAGGTGTAAAGAAGTTCGGAGGCGTTAATGCCGCATAACAAGTCAAGGCTGCAAGGCGCCTGCGGCGCGGGACGCCGTTACCGGCGCCCCAGCTTGAAGCGTTATGCAATCAAATAGAGAGTGATAATGAGCAAAGGAGTACTTACTTTTTTCTGTGGGAAAATGGGCGCAGGAAAATCTACTAAATCTAGCGCCATTGCAAAGGAGCAAAATGCTGTATTGCTTTCTGAGGACGAATGGCTCGAATCAGTATTCCCAAATAAGGTTAGGTCACTAGATAGTTATATCGAGTACTCGAACCAGCTAAAGCCACAAATAAAGAAGCTGGTACAATCGATCTTAAATACAGGTACAGATGTA
>JBALVT010000029.1:0-30041 GCA_036961345.1 Halioglobus sp. | reverse complement strand
GCCCGATTGGGCTGCGATAAATTACCTGGGAATGTTTATAGGCCTGGTCTTTGCTGCCGTGGCTTTAACGGGGGCAGTCTATTTGCGTCGTTATCGGTTTGAAATATAAGTCGCTATTGGAAAATTCCAGTCCATTCGCGTCATCGGAATAAACAGGCTCTATTGAGAATGGCACCTACTTAAGTGGGGCTGTGGGGCATCCCGCAGCCCTCAGTTGTTATACCCTCGCGCAGTTGGAACCCCACGCCTTTGCGAGGGTATAACAACTGAGGGATGCTACCACTGAGCCAATCCTACTGGATTTTGGGGTACCCACAACGGGTAGCAGTTCCCGTCTGTCTCTACCCCCTGAGGGCGTGGGGTTCCAACCAAAGGGGGTAGAGACAGACGGGAGCTGCGGAGGCGGAAACCGCATTACGCAAAAGTAAGTGCCATTCGCTCTAATACGGCTTATTGCCCGGCGCTAGAAATGCACACCTTTCATCAGTGATGCGATGGCTACCTGCTCGTTGGAAACCTCGACTTTTTCAGTTTTGGTTTCTCCTTTCGCCGCCGCTGAATCGTTAAACATCCTGAACATAATGTTCATCACCACTTCTGAGAACCTGGGCGCTACCGCGGTGAGTACCTGCAGGTATATGCCCATTGGTGTGGCGATTCGTTTGGGTTTCTTGATGACGGCCTCTGCAACCATGTCAGCCGCTTCTTCCGGGCTCAGTACCGGCATGGAATCATAAACGGTGGTGGCCGCAATCATTGGCGTACGCACCAGAGGCATGTTGATTGTAGTGAGTCGCACATTGCGGTCTGAAAATTCAACAGCGGCCGAGCGAGTCCATGCATCCAGGGCAGATTTCGAGGCGACGTATGCCGAAAACCTGGGGCTTGGTGTCAGGGCACTAATGGAAGAAATATTAATAACATGGCCTTTACCCGCTGCCAGCATAGAAGGTGCAAACCCCATTATCAGGCGGATGGCGCCGAAATAGTTTATCTGCATTGTGCGTTCAAAGTCATGGAATCGATCGAAGGATAGCTCTAGTGATCGGCGTATGGATCTGCCGGCGTTATTCACGAGAATGTCCAGAAAACCGTGATTTTCCAATACCAGTTTTACCAGTCGATCACAGTCTTCCATGTTGGATACATCCGCGGTATAGCATGTTGCCAAGCCACCAATTTCCGCTATTTCCGCTGCTGTTTCTTCCAGTTTATCTGCGCTGCGGGCGACCAGCAGCACGTGAGCACCAGCAGTTGCTAATCTGACGGCTGAATATTTGCCAATGCCGGATGAAGCGCCGGTTATTAACACAATTTTGTCTTTTACATTGCCTTCCAGCGAGTGGTCTATAAATAGATCAGGATCGAGGTTGCGCTCCCAGTAGTCCCATATCACGGGCGCGTAATCACGCAGTTCAGGCACCGTTATGCCAGAGCCCTTAAGCGCACGCTCGGTATCACGATTGTCGTAACGGGTAGGGTAGTTCATGAACATGGTCACCGAATCAGGTAGGCCCATGTCTGCCAATAATGTACTGATGACGCGTTTGACCGGCGGTAGGCTGGACAGGGTGTCTCGCACAACTCTGGGCACAAAACCAAATACACGAGTATCCAGGCGCATACTGAATTTGGGCGTGTGGCCGGCTTCAGCGAAAATATTCATCAGGTTGCCCATGCTGTGATGGTCCGGGTCGGTAAGGTGAAAACACCTTCCGTCCAGGTCACTCTTGTGGGCTAAGTGATCCATCGCATCAACGACATAGTCAACTGGCACAACATTGAACTTTCCGCCTTCTATGCCAATCAATGGGAACCACTGTGGCAGCACATTGCGCATCTTCTGTAGTGTTTTGAAAAAATAGTAGGCGCCATCGATTTTGTCTATTTCGCCGGTTTTGGAATGGCCCACGACCATTCCAGGCCTGAAGATGCGCCAAGGCACTTTGCACTCATTGCGAACAATTCCTTCCGAGTCATGTTTAGTGGAAAAATAGGGGTGTTCATAGTTTTCCGCTTCATCAAACATGTCTTCCCGAAATGTGCCTTTGTACAGACCACCAGCGGCGATAGAACTCACATGCTGGAAACAGCCGGCATTCACTGCTTCGGCCAGGTTTATGGCGTTGCGTGTGCCGTCGATATTGGTGGCAGTTTGCGCCTCAGCAGATGCGCCAATATCGTATATAGCGGCAAAGTGGCAGAAATGCTGAATTTTCCCTTTCAGATCTTCGATGGTAGCCGGATCAAGACCCAACAATGGTTCTTTTAGATCACCGGTAACCGGAATCAGTCGGTCGGAACCCGCACCAAAACGTTCCTGCAGAGCCTCAAACTTGTGGCTGGACCCGCTTCGTGTCAGGACGTAGATGTCTCCTTCACGGTCTTTTAGTTTGTCGATGAAAAATCGACCGATAAAACCTGTTCCGCCAGTAATGAAATAAGCCATGATGTCCTGCCCTTTATAGGTTGTTAGTGGGTGCAAGTTTAAAGATAGCTCAAGAATGAGCAATGGCGTAAATTATCAGATTAGGGGGGCGAGAAATTTCAAATTATTCGCTGTATTCCTGGGGCGTTTTCCCAGTCCACTTCTTAAAGGCCCTATGAAAAGTACTGCTATCGGAAAAACCCATCATCTCGGCGAGTTGGCTGGTTGTGTAATTACCGGTGGCAAGGAATGTAACGGCGGCTTCCTTGCGACATTTGTCCTTGAGTTGTTGGAACGACGTTCCCTGCTCGCGAAGTCGCCGGTGAAGCGTGGGTGTAGTCATATGCAATCGGTCTGCAATATCCTGCAGGCTTGGCATCTCGCGCTGGAAATCCTTGCCGATTAATTGTGTGACCCGGCTGCTGACGCTGTCATTTACGGGATTGAGCTTTAGCAGTTCGGCGGGGTAGGCCTCCAGCATGGTGTTGAGAGAGGCTTCACTTTGGACAATGGGGAACTCCAGGTAGCGACGATGGAAATAAAAAGCATTGAACTGTTGATCGAACGTCACAGGCGTACCAAAAATCTGAGAATAACCCTGGTTGCCACTACCCTTTTCGCGTTGCATTTCAACCTTCGTCAGTTCGATAAAACTACCGATGAACCAGCCGCAAACCCTGTGCCACATCGACATGGATAACAGATGCCCGGTGTTTCCGGGTAGCCAGTTCAGAGCGTCCATGGAAAAATTTTCCCGGGATTCCAGGTCTCCCGATGAAGCATTGGAAAGATCAAAGCGGCAGCGAATTTCCTCACCCACCGGTTCCAAGTGGAATGTTTGGCCGTCTACTTCCAACCTCTGGAAGTAGACGGACGCTCTTTGCATGGCATTTTCCAAGGTGCGAGCATGGAGCATGGCCTGAAATAACATCCGGTAGGCACTGAAAGCCAGTGCGCCTTCTGCGCCTGTTTCGCCGCCCGGCAGATCTACCTGAAGTTTCCGAACGAGGTGAATAAACAAACGTCCATAATCTTCCGCTGAAATGCTAATGTCGGCGATGGAGCTATCTTGCAGGAGCACCAGAGGAAGGTTTAGCGCTGACAATTCTTCGCGTAGCTGATCCCTGGGCAGCGGGGTCAGGCGCAGTAGGGACTGTGCATAGCGCAGCGGGATCATATCCATTTTGGGCTCGGTCTCCTCGATTGTCGCCATTTTACCCGTTGGCGGTGTTTGGGCAAGCGGCGCTGGCATCCCCAGGCCACGTAATGTGCCGGTGCGAGAGTCTATTTAAATTCACCTCGTGAATAGTAAAGATATTTACTATTTATTTCATTTATAGGGCGTCTGTTATTAACATACTTCCCAAGTTACAGATTTGACCGGCTCAGGCGCCGGTTGCTGGCTTCCATTACTTAATATCAGAGGTTTTACCATGTCAAACTTCCAGCAAGACATCGACAACGTTGCAAATTTGCGCGGCCAGTACGGCAGTGCCTGGGATGGGATCAATCCTGAGTATGCCGCGCGCATGAAGGCTCAGAATCGTTTCCAGACTGGCATTGATATTGCCAAGTACACCGCAGCCATCATGCGCCAGGATATGGCCGCATATGATGCCGATAGCAGCCAATACACGCAGTCTCTGGGTTGCTGGCACGGTTTTATCGGTCAGCAGAAGCTTATTTCAATCAAGAAGCATTTTAACAGCACCGACAGACGTTACCTGTACCTGTCAGGCTGGATGATCGCGGCGCTGCGCTCTGAGTTTGGCCCTCTTCCCGACCAGTCCATGCACGAGAAAACATCAGTGTCTAGCCTCATCGAAGAGCTGTACACATTTTTGCGCCAAGCAGATGCTCGTGAACTGGGTGGATTGTTCCGTGGACTGGATGCGGCACGCGAGGCTGGCGACGAAGTAGCTACTCAGGCTGTCCAAAAAGAAATCGACGGTTTTGCGACTCACGTTGTACCTATTATTGCTGACATTGATGCTGGCTTTGGTAACGCAGAGGCAACTTATTTACTGGCCAAGCAGATGATTGAAGCCGGTGCCTGTGCTATTCAGCTGGAAAATCAGGTTTCTGACGAGAAGCAGTGTGGCCACCAGGACGGCAAAGTAACCGTGCCTCACGAAGATTTTCTCGCCAAGATCCGAGCTGTTCGTTATGCCTTTCTTGAATTGGGGGTAGATGATGGTGTTATCGTTGCTCGCACCGACTCATTGGGAGCTGGCTTGACCAAGCAAATCGCGGTAACACATGAGCCTGGCGACCTGGGCGACCAGTACAACAGCTTCCTCGATTTTGAAGAGCTGAATGTTGACGAGATGGATCACGGTGACGTAATCATCAAGCACCACGACAAGTTGGTACGCCCCAAGCGTCTGCCTTCAAACCTTTACCAGTTCCGTAAAGGTACCGGGGAAGACCGTTGTGTACTGGACAGCATTACCTCGCTGCAGAATGGCGCTGACCTGTTGTGGATTGAAACTGAGAAACCCCATATCAACCAAATTGGTGGCATGGTAAAGCGTATTCGCGAAGTCATTCCGAATGCCAAATTGGTTTACAACAACTCGCCTTCTTTCAACTGGACTCTGAACTTCCGTCAGCAGGTTTTTGATGCAATGAGCGAAGCGGGCAAGGATGTGTCTGCCTACGACCGCGACGCGTTGATGAGTATTGAGTATGACGAAACTGAACTGGCGGTAGTGGCCGATGAAAAAATCCGTACCTTCCAGGCAGACTCTGCCAGAGAAGCGGGTATTTTTCATCACCTGATCACTCTGCCTACTTACCACACTGCGGCATTGTCTACTGACAACCTGGCCAAGGAGTATTTTGGCGAGCAGGGCATGCTTGGTTATGTTAAAGGTGTGCAGCGCAAGGAAATCCGTCAGGGTATTGCCTGCGTTAAACACCAGAACATGGCGGGATCGGACATGGGCGACGACCACAAGGAGTACTTTGCGGGCGATGCGGCATTAAAAGCCGGCGGGGGTGATAACACCATGAACCAGTTTGGCTAGTTCTGTGCGTATAGCCGGATAGTGTTTTATTCGGTATCGAAAAGGGCGGTAATATTACCGCCCTTTTTTTGTGTCCAACTGTCCTAGATTGAAGGCCAAGCTGGTATTGTTAGTAGTAAGTAATAGAAGTATTTCAATTACGTATACTAATAAAATCATGAGCTTGGAGATATTACAATGAAGATAAAGCGAACCCCCATGGTCGTGGCAATATCGATGGCTATTGCCTCCATTACCAATTCCGCACCGCTTTTTGCACAAGTTGATCAAGTACTCGAAGAAGTTATCGTCACGGGTACCCGTAGTATGAAAGCACGATCGGCGTCTGACTCACCCGTTCCGGTTGATGTTTTAAATAGCGAAGAATTCAATAGCATGGGTAATGTCGCCGATATCACTGACAACCTCAAATCACTGGTTCCTTCTTTTACTGCTACTCCGGCGACTGGCGATGGTAGTGCCTTTATTCGCCCTACATCTCTGCGGGGCATGGCGCCAGACCAAACACTCGTTTTAGTCAACGGCAAGCGCCGGCACCGCTCGGCTCTGGTGCAGTTTTTCGCGCCTGCAGCGGGTAATGGTGCTCACGGCGTCGACATTGGCATGATTCCAAGCTTGGGTCTGAAGAGCGTTGAAGTGCTGCGAGACGGTGCTGCGGCACAGTACGGCTCTGATGCTATTGCTGGCGTAATGAACTTTCGCATGCAAGACGCCAATGAGGGCGGCCAGGTGATGGTCCAGTACGGCGAGTTCTATGATGGCGAGCAAAGTGTAAAGGTCGGAGCCAATGGCGGTTTTGCTCTGGGTGACAATGGTTTTTTGAACTTGACTGCGGAATGGACAGATAACGACGGTCTTTCTCGAGGTGATCAGCGCCCTGACGCGCAGCAATTGATCAATGATGGAGCTCAGGGTATTGGTGCCGATACGCCCTTTGATGACAGGCCTTTTGCGCAATCCTGGGGTCGTCCCGAAACCAGCGGTTATCGTCTGTTTTTTAATAGTGGTTTTGATTTGAACGATACTACCGAAGCGTATTTGTTTGGTGGCTACAATGAAACTGAAGGGCGCTATCGCTTCTTTTACCGTCCTCCTAATCACTCCAGCCTGGAAGCGCTGGTAGAAAATGATGGTTATGATGGCCCGCTGTTGGAAACAGGGTACACCCCGTTTCTGGATGGCGATCAGGAGGATTACAGCCTGGTCGGTGGTATCAGGGGTAACTTTTCCAATGACATGTTCTATGATTTCAGTGTCGGCTGGGGTGTGAGCGAGCTGGACTACACACTTAACAACACCACTAACTCAACTTTGGGCCTGGACGCTGACGGCAACCCCGCGCAAATGAAGTTTGATCCGGGCGGTTATGAACAGGAAGAAATCAATATCAATGCCGATTTCTCAAAAGCACTGAGCGATTCGCTTAACCTCGCTTTTGGTATGGAGTGGCGTGAGGAAACCTATACGGTGAATCCGGGTGAGTTAAATTCTTATGTGGGTTCAGGCTCAAGTGGCTTGAGGGGTTTTGCACCAGGGGATTCCGGTGAGTTTGATCGCGATAACTGGGCGGCCTACGTTGATATTGAACACGATATTACCGACAATTGGTTGATGCAGTATGCACTGCGCTATGAAGATTTCTCAGATTTTGGTGATACGACAAATGGCAAGGTGGCCACGCGTTTCAATGCGACAGACTGGTTGACGCTTCGCGGTGCGGTCTCTACAGGCTTTCATGCACCTACCCCCGGGCAGGCTAACGTTCAAACTACTATTACAACCTTTGATGGCGATACAGGATTGCAGGTAGAAGAGGGTCTTGTGAAACCAACGAGCCCACAGGCACTTGCCAATGGTGGCGCCGAGTTAACCGAAGAAAACTCTCTGAACTACAGCTTCGGTATGAGTTCTGATATCGGCAGCTCAACAACCTTGACGCTGGATTTTTATCTGGTTGAAGTCGATGATCGCATCTACCGTACTGGTGACATCCAGACCGCGTTGGGTAATACGATTTCGTTCTACACCAATGCCATGGATGTTGAGCACAAGGGTCTTGATCTGGTTGTGAGCTCTGATGTTGAGTGGTCTGGTAATACCAGCACGATCTTTACGTTCGCCTACAATCACAACGAAATTGAAGTGACCGGTCAGAAGCAGATCAACGGCGTGAATCCGGTGAGTGATTCTTTGATCGAGGATATTGAGAATAACTATCCTGAAGATCGCTTCGTATTTACCGCCAATACACGATTCGCTCAGGACTGGTGGTTTATGTTCCGGGCAAATTACTTTGGTGAGCACTATGACGAACGTGGTGAAATCGATGGTGAGTTTGGCAATATCAGCGCAGAGATAGATCCGGTTATTTATGTGGATCTGGAACTGGGCTGGGACATTACCGACAATATGAACCTAACGCTGGGTGGCTCGAATGTTTTCGACGAGTATGTTGATGAGATAAAAGGGCCCAAGTATGCCAACCGCACAAGCGTTGGTTTGCCTTACCCTCGTCGTACTGCAGCGAACTATGAAGGCGGCTCCTGGTACTTGCGTGCCAACTATAGCTTTTAATACGGTAGCTGTAGTCTCATAACGCAAAAGCGTTGCAAAAAAGGGCAGTTTTTTAACTGCCCTTTTTTGGTTTTTAAAAAACATCTTTTCGCCATTGATTGACATCGTATAACAAAGGGCCTGCAGGCATGTCTTCCAATACTCGAATACTTCACCGACAAATGCATGGGTCACTGCCTGTCGCGGTCGGAGGCGACGGTGTCTATGTTATCGATAGCGATGGAAATCGCTATCTTGATGCGTCAGGAGGTGCCGCTGTGTCCTGTTTGGGGCATTCTCATCCCCGTGTTATCGAGGCGATCAAGGACCAGGTGGACAAAATAGCCTATGCGCATACCGGATCTTTTACCTCTGAACCAGCCGAGACTCTGGCAGATTTTCTTATTGATCATGCCCCGCCAGGTATCGACCATGTCTATTATGTTTCAGGAGGCTCCGAAGCGGTCGAGGCGGCGCTAAAAATCTCCAGGCAGTACTTCCTTGAAAAAGGCGAGCCACAGCGCAGCAAGTTCATTGCCCGCAGGCAGAGTTATCATGGGAATACCCTGGGCGCTTTGTCGGTGGGTGGCAATTTGTGGCGGCGCGAGCCTTTTGATCCGATTCTGATAGACGCCGAGCACGTTAGTCCCTGCTACGCCTATCGCGATCAGCTAGAGGGCGAGAGCGATTATATTTATGGCCAGCGAGTAGCCGATGAGCTGGAAACAAGGTTGCAGCAAGTGGGCCCGGAAAACGTTATCGCCTTTGTTGCAGAGCCTGTTGTTGGCGCTACCGCGGGCGTTTTACTGCCTGTACCGGGCTACTTTAAACGCATACGGGAAATCTGTGACCGCTACGGTGTATTGCTGATTCTTGATGAGGTGATGTGCGGCATGGGAAGAACCGGTTCATTATTTGCCTGTGAGCAGGAGGGTGTTCGTCCCGATATTGTTACGGTGGCCAAGGGCCTTGGCGCGGGCTATCAGCCCATTGGTGCAATGCTGTGTTCCGGCGACATTTACAATGCAATACGCGATGGCAGCGGTTTTTTTCAGCATGGCCATACCTATATGGGCCATTCCACTGCCTGTGCCGCTGCGCTTGCTGTGCAGCAGGTTATAGAGCGCGAAGGTTTACTCGAGAACGTGAATACAATGGGGCAAGAATTGCTCGTGGCGCTTCGCAGTCGTCTGGGCGATCATCCTTTGATCGGCGACATTCGCGGCCGGGGGTTATTTGTCGGGCTCGAATTTGTCGCCGATCGGGCCACGAAAGAACCTCTGGATCCTGGTTTCGCTATTCACACTGTCATAAAACGACAGGCAATGGCCTGCGGACTGATGTGTTATCCCGGTGGCGGTACAATCGATGGCAGGCGCGGTAATCACATATTGCTTGCGCCGCCTTTTATTATCGATCGCAGTCACGTCAGTGAAATAACCGCCAGGCTTGGCAGTGCGATAGACTCTGCCGTCGCCGAACTTGGCTTGTAACAGCCATTGGGCCAGGTTCTTTTGTAGAATATAATCGTCGAACTGATTGGTGGAGAAGTGGCATGCGTTGGGATGAGATTGGCGAGCAAACCTGCTCTGTTGCACGTGCGTTGTCCGTGGTGGGCGAGCGGTGGACGCTGCTTATATTGCGCGATGCATTTTTAGGTACGCGCCGCTTCGAACAATTTCAACACCATCTGGGCATCACCAGACATCGATTATCCGAGCGTCTGGGGAAACTGGTAGAGCACGGCGTGCTGGTGAAGGTGGCCTATCAGGACCGGCCAGTGCGCTTTGATTATAGACTTACCCGCAAGGGGCTTGCGCTTTATCCTGTCATGATGAGTCTCGGGCGCTGGGGTGACGATTGGATGGACGGTGGTGAAGGTGCCCCTCTGGAGTATGTACACCAGAATTGCGGTAAGCCAACACAAGCGCAGATAACCTGCAGCGAATGTGGTGAAGCGCTGCGGCCACAGGAAGTGGAAACTCGTTTGGGACCTGCTCTGATAGGTCTTGCTGCACAAATGGAGAACGAGGGTCATCGGAATCCGGATATCCAGACCTTATTTAGCCAGTCTATCCCCACTAAGGCCTAATTCGTTTGGAAATCGAGAGCATTTGTCTCTCTGTTTTTTTGTGAAATAGTTCCAATCGACAAAACTGTATCTTGTGCGGGGTCTGTATAGACTGTTCCGTGTGAGTAACAAAATCCCACAAGCATAATAATATGAGCCCAATCGGCCGATCCCATCAAAACAAAACTACTTTAGTAGGGAGCACCGCAATGCAACAATTTAAGAAAACAATTCTAGCCAGTTCCATCATGGCGCTGATACCCGCATTATCATCGCCACTTGCCAGCGCACAAGACGGACCGGCGTTTCTGGAAGAAGTCGTGGTCACGGGTACGCGTAAGGTAGGGCAGTCACCCACAGAAACCCTGTCGCCCATCGACGTTATCTCTGGTGAGGCGCTTAAGAACCAAGGTTCGTTTGATCTGACTGACTCGCTGACAAAAATTTCCCCGTCCTTGAACACACAGCGATTCCCGATCGCCGATGGCACGGCATTTGTTAGACCCGTTACTTTGCGTAATCTGTCGCCTGACCATACTCTGGTTCTGGTAGACGGCACTCGTCGCCATCGTTCGGCGCTGGTGAATTTGCAATTGGCGCCCCTTGGAACAATCAACCAGGGTTCTCAGGGTGTCGACTTTGCCGCTTTTCCTTCTGCAGCAATCAAACGTGTTGAAGTACTTCGCGATGGTGCATCTGCACAGTATGGTTCAGATGCGATTGCCGGCGTGGTAAACGTTATTCTGAACGATGCAGATGAAGGTTATAACTTCTCGGCTCAGTATGGTGAGTATCAAGAAGGTGATGGTGAGCGACTGACCGTTAGCGCTAACGGTGGTTTCAAGCTCGGGGATAACGGCTTTCTAAACCTGACCGGTGAATATTCTGATAGTGATATAACCAGTAGAGGGCAGGCGCGTCCTGATGCTTCCGATGTGGGTGATATTGTTGGTGACTCGTTAGTGCCATACGATGGTTTGGGGCAGCGCTGGGGTGACCCAGAGATTGAAAACCTGAAGTTTGTAGCCAACACAGCCTATGAATTTAGTGATTCTTTCACGCTGTTCGGCAACGCCACCTATATGGATGGTGAAACGCTGGGTGGTTTCTTCTATCGCCGTCCAGTTCTGCCAGGTACAGCCAATGCAGAGTTAACTGCTAGAACTACCTTAAAAACGGACAATGATGTCGACGGGCTAGCCGATTTTGCGGGCGCCGACATTGTTGATTCTATTATTAGTCAGGGTCTTGATCCCAATGACTATTTGACAGCCAACGCAGACAGCCCTAGTGGCTATGAGTTGTTGAATCCTATCCATCCAAAATTCCCCGGTGGATACAGCCCGATATTTGGTGCTGATATCAGTGATTACGAAGTTGTCATTGGTGGTCGCGGAGATTTGGATAACATCGGTTTAAGCTGGAATGTTCGCGGCCGTTACGGCGAGAACGAAGTGGAATATGTGCTCAATGACAGTATCAACCCAAGCCTCGGTCGCCTGTCTCCTACGACCTTTGTTCCCGGTACATTGACCCAGGAAGAGAGCAGCGTCAACGCAGATTTCGTTAAGACATTCGAGAACTCGCCGATGAACATCGGTTTTGGTCTTGAGTGGCGCAACGAGACCTACATAATTGATGAAGGTGACAGTGCCTCTACTGAAGTTGGGCCAACCTTCGCTGAATTTGGATTTGGATCTGATGGCTTCCAGGGTTTTGCTCCGGAATCAGCCGGTGAGTTCGAAAGCGATAGCTGGGCAGCGTATTTCGATGTGGAAACGGATATCACTGACAGACTGTCTGCTGCACTTGCGGTGCGTTACGAAGACTATGAGGAGTTTGATGACACCGTCGATTGGAAGATTTCGGCGCGGTATGATTTCACTGATAGCTTCGCGCTGCGTGCTACAGCGAATACCGGTTTCCGTGCGCCATCTCCTGGTCAGGTTAATACCTTGAACATAACCACGACTGCGGATACCGACGGCAATCTCGTGCCAACCGGTACGTATCCTGTTGACCATCCGGTAGCCCAGGTACTGGGTTCTGAGCCTCTGGTGCCCGAAGAATCCACCAGCTATACCATTGGCCTGGTATGGACGCCTGGAAATAACTACAGCATCACTGTGGACTATTACGATATTACGATTGAAGATCGTTTAGCGCTGGCGCAAAAAAGCCTCAGTCAGGACAATGTTGACGACCTGGTTGATCAGGGTTTTCCGAATGCTGAGCTGCTGTTAGGCGCCGGTGCCGCACACTTTGTTAACGGGTTCGAGACCAATGTTACCGGTCTCGATCTGTCAATTAGCGCCTGGTACGACCTGGGTGGAGGTCAATTGATTGCGGATTGGCGTCACAATTACAACCAGCAGGACATCTCCGATGTTAAAGAAAGTGCTATCGGCGTAGATCGTGTCTATGACCTGGAAAATCAGGTTCCCGAAAATAGTTCAGTCTTGAGCTTCAATTATTCAAGGGATGCCTTTAGCGGTTTAGTTCGGGTTAACTACTATGATGAGTGGTCTACTACCGGCGGATTGTTTGGTCCTGGAGACGCATCGGATGCCACTACTTACGGTAGTACCGTGCTGGTTGATTTGGAGGCGAGCTATACTTTCGCTGAAAATTATACGGTAACTATTGGGGGAGAGAACATTTTCGATGAGTTCCCTGATAAGGAAGAGAACGGGACATTGCAATTCCTGGGTGATGTGTACGCAGTAACATCGCCGTTCGGTTTTAATGGTGCTTTCTGGTACGCGAGGATCTCAGCTAGCTTTTAATCGCTGATTAGGGGGCTTAGCAGCCCCTACGAAAAAACCCAGCACTATTGGTGCTGGGTTTTTTTATGGGCCACTATCTGACCGTTAGCTTGTCGCCAGCGCCTGATCAATATCGGCAATAATGTCGTCAATGTGTTCGATACCCACAGATATGCGCACCATTTCTTCCGACACACCCGCCGATGCCAGTTCTTCGGGGTTTAACTGTCGGTGAGTGGTACTCGCAGGATGACAGGCCAGAGATTTGGCGTCGCCGATATTCACCAGTCGTAATATTAGCTGCAGTGCATCGATAAATTTCGCCCCTGCTTCAGCGCCACCGGTTATGCCAAAACTGATGATCCCCGCCGCTTTACCTCCGCAGATCCTGTCACAAGCTTCCTTGTGAGGGCTGTCGGGCAGGGCTGCATAGTTCACCCACTCAACCTTGGGGTGCTTAGATAAGTAAAGAGCAACAGCCTCAGCATTCTCACAGTGTCTTTCCATTCTTAATGCCAATGTCTCCAGTCCCTGCATGATCTGGAATGCGCTGTTGGGCGAAAGGCAAGCGCCGGTGTTACGCAAAGGTACAACACGGCAGCGACCGATGTAGGCTGCTTCTCCAAAACCTTCGGTGTAAACAACGCCGTGGTAGGAAGGGTCAGGTGTGGTCATAACGGAAAATCGTTCCGGGTGAGCCGCCCAGTCGAATTTGCCGGAATCGACAATGGCGCCGCCGATGGTGGTGCCGTGTCCGCCGATATATTTTGTCAGGGAATGGACGATGATATCGGCTCCGTGATCGAATGCTCTACAAAGCAGCGGGGTGGCCACAGTGTTGTCGACGATCAGCGGTACACCAGCGTCATGTGCGATTTCTGCCCAGGCCTGGATATCGACAATATTGCCAGCCGGGTTGCCGATTGATTCACAAAACAGCGCCCGGGTATTGCCGTCAATCAGTGACTTTACCCGCTCCAGGTCATTCGCATCGGCGAAGCGTGTCTCCAGGCCCTGGCGCGGAAAGGTGTGTGCAAATAAGTTGTAAGTGCCACCGTAAAGTTGTGAGGTACTGACGATATTGCATCCGACTTCAGTGATCGCCTCAATGGCATAGCGTATGGCAGCCATGCCCGAGGCCACCGCCAAGGCGCCAACCCCGCCCTCCAGTTCCGTCAATCGCTGTTCAAGTACGGCGTTGGTAGGGTTCATGATGCGGCTGTAGATATTGCCCGGTACCGCCAGGTTGAATAGATCGGCGCCGTGTTGGCTGTCATTAAAGGTAAACGATGTGGTCTGGTAAATCGGTGTGGTAGCGGCATTGGTTGCAGGGTCACCCGCGTAACCTGCGTGCAGGGCAATAGTTTCCGGTTTCATTACGTTCTCCTTGAGGGTTGTACACCACCTTCTAACGGTGGGTAGGTTACGCACGATAGCAAATTGCATCTGAATCACAAAGTAATATGACACCCACCTGGCCCCGAATTCTATTGCACAATACCGTATTGTTTATTATGTATAATCGTCTGCCATCGGTTCCAAGAACACTATGAGAGTTGCACATGGAAAAGCTCAGCGTTAATGGCAAGGTCCATCAAGTAGATGCCGACCCAGATATGCCTCTGTTATGGGTACTGCGAGACCTGCTTGGGTTAAGGGGTACTAAATTTGGCTGCGGCAAGGGGCTCTGTGGGGCCTGTACCGTTCATCTTGGGGGTAGGGCGGTACGTTCGTGTCAAATGCCATTGTCCGCTGCCCTGGGCGTCTCTGTAACGACTATTGAGGGATTATCTGTGGATGCCTCTCACCCTGTGCAGGTGGCATGGCGTGATCACAACGTTCCTCAGTGTGGCTATTGTCAGTCTGGGCAAATCATGAGCGCCAGTGCGCTACTTGCCAGTAACGCAAGCCCTTCCGATGCTCAGATTGATAGTGCGATGTCGGGCAATCTTTGCCGTTGCGGGACCTACCCCCGTATCCGGGAGGCGATTAAGCAGGCCGCCACTGGGTCAGAATCATGAGCAAGATAGAGAAAGTTTCAAGGCGAGAGTTTCTGGAGTTGACAGGATTGTCGGTCGGTGGGCTGTTGTTGACGAGCGTGCTGCCAGTGTCCTCGGCTCTGGCGAATGTACTCGATGAGCCTGAAGGGCAACGTCTGAATATTTTTGTCAGTATTCGCCCGGACGGCGAGGTGGAGATTATCGCTCACCGGTCCGAGATGGGAACCGGTATTCGCACCAGCTTACCCCAGGTGGTGGCCGATGAGATGGGGGCCGATTGGGACCGGGTTTCGGTGATACAGGGGCTGGGCAATAAGGATTATGGCAGCCAGAATACCGATGGGTCTCGTTCTGTTCGCGATTTTTATACCATCATGAGGCAGATGGGAGCCACCGCCCGTGCGTTACTGGAGCAGGCCGCGGCGCAGACCTGGTCGGTGCCCGCCGATGAGTGTCATGCCCTGGACCATGTGGTGCACCACAGCAGCGGCAAGGCGCTTGGTTTTGGCGAATTGGCGGAAATCGCTGCCGGTTTGAATCTACCTGATCCGGAGTCGGTGAAACTCAAAAGCAGCGCAGATTTCAAATATATCGGCCGCGGCCTACCCATTGTTGATCTGGAGGATATGACCACCGGCAATACGGTTTATGGTGTTGATATTCATCTACCGGAGATGGTGTATGCCAGTATTGAGCGAGCACCATTTCTGGATGCCCGTATAGCCTCTTATGATAAAAAGGCAGCGCAAAAGACCGCCGGGGTCATCGATGTCATCGAGATAAAGGGAAAACCCCTGCCAGCAGGCTTCAACGCTCTGGAGGGCGTAGCCGTCATTGCCAGTAATACCTGGAGCGCCATGCAGGGCAGGGGGGTGCTGGGGGTTACATGGAAGACCAGCGAGCACGCTGAGCATCAATCCTCGACCTATATTGACGCTCTGGCAAAAAAAGTGTCCACCAGCGAGGGAGAAGTGGCCAGAGAGCGCGGCGATGTGGCGGCGGCCTTTGAGGCGAATTCACGTCAGATTGAAGCCGTTTACAAAACGCCTTATCTCGCCCATGCCAGCATGGAGCCACCCATGGCAACGGCGCATTTACACGACGGCATTTGTGAAATCTGGGCGTGCACCCAAACGCCACAGGTAACGCAGCGTGAGGTCGCCAAGGCGCTGGGTTATGAGGAGCAGGCTGTAAAGGTGCATGTCACCTTGCTCGGAGGAGGGTTTGGCCGAAAGTCCAAACCAGACTTTATTATCGAGGCGGCGCTGCTCGCAGCTCAACTTGAAAAGCCAGTGCAAGTGACTTGGACTCGCGAAGATGACATACGGCACGACTATTTTCATTCCTGTTGTGCGCAGTATTATCGAGCGGCGCTGGATGACAGTGGCAGTGTGGTTGCGTGGTTGGCACGTGAAGCTACACCCCCTATTTCTTCCATTTTTCAGCTGGGACTAAACCAGATGAGCGATGGTGCGCTGAGCCAAACGTTTGGCAGTATTCCCTTTGATGTTCCCAATTTACGCCTGGAACGGGTGGAAGCTGATGCGCATGCCAGAATTGGCTGGATGCGCTCTGTCTACAATATTCCCTTTGCATTTGGCGTGGGCTCATTTGTCGATGAGTTGGCCAACGCTGCGCAAAAGAACCCCATGGATTTTTGGCCTGAGTTAATAGGGGGCGATCGCCATATTGAATTTTCTCAGGAAAAATTCAAGTTCAGTAATTATAGCAAGCCACTGTCTGAGTACCCCTACGATACGGCTCGTTACAAAGGTGTTATTTCCAGGCTGCGCTCCGAATGCGACTGGGATGAACCCCGGCAAGCCAATCAGGGCTGGGGAATGACTGCCATTCGAAGCTTTCTGAGTTATGTCGCCATAGCCTGTAAGGTTGAAGTTGTAGACGGTAAGTTATCGGTATTGGAAATGCATGGAGTTATAGATTGCGGTACGGTGGTTAACCCCGACCGGGTGCACTCGCAAATGGAGGGTGCCATGATTTTTGGCTTGAGCCTGGCACTGATGGGCGAAATAAGCTTTGTTGATGGTGTGCCCGAACAATCCAACTTTCACGATTACCCGATAGCTCGTATTAATCAAACACCACAAGTAATAAAAACGCATATTATTGCCAGTGACTTAGCGCCCACCGGCGTCGGTGAACCCGGCGTGCCACCCGTTGCCCCCGCCATTGCCAACGCGGTGTTTGCGGCCACGAATAAACGCATTCGGGAACTCCCCCTCAATCGGCATTATCAAGTTTAGGGGTTTGTTAATGCCCGTCACGGCGCGTACTGGATGAATATCTTCAAGCTTGGCCTGGTCCCCCAGATTCTCATTGGCGTGATGCTGGGCGCATTTTTGGGTTATTTTTGTCCGGGACTGGCGACGTCTTTGGGAGTGCTGGGACAGATGTTCGTCAGCATGTTAAAAGCGGTTGCTCCTTTACTTGTCATGCTGTTGGTTATGTCTGCGATAGCCAATAAACACGAGTCCGGTAGTGACGGGCGCAAGACCTTGGCGACTCTGGTGCTGTATCTGATAGGCACGCTCAGTGCGGCTCTGGTGGCGCTGTTATTAAGTACACTGTTTCCGCAAACACTGGCTCTGAGCGTTGTCGCACAAGGGGCGCCACCGATGGAAGTTTCAGGTGTTTTGGTCACCGTGTTGTTTAGTCTTATCGATAATCCGATTAACGCCTTGCTTAGCGGTAACTTTCTCGGTTGTTTAAGCTGGGCCATTTTACTTGGGCTGAGTTTTCGCAAAGCATCGGTGGGTTTTAAGGAGAATTTGCAAACTTTGGCCAACGGCGTCACCGATATTGTGCATTACGTTATTAGGCTCGCACCCATCGGTATTTTTGGTCTGGTGTGTTTTACGGTTGCCACCGTTGGTCTGGAGGCGCTGGCCGATTACGCCAGTCTGACACTGTTGCTGGTGTGTGCAATGTTGGTTGTGGCATTGGTCGTCAATCCACTCATTGTATTTCTGGTACTGCGGAAAAACCCCTATCCGGTGGTGATGGTGTGTCTGAAAGAATCGGGTCTTACGGCATTTTTTACTCGAAGTTCGGCGGCCAATATTCCTGTGAACCTTTCCCTGGCGGAAAAGCTGGGCATTAGTGAAGAGCTGTATGCGGTCACTATTCCGGTGGGAGCAACCGTCAATATGGCAGGTGCTGCGATAACAATCACTGTCTTGACCATGGCCGCTGCAAATACGCTGGGCATAGAAGTCTCTCTGGGCAGTGCCTTTTTGATGTGTGCTATTGCGGCCTTGTCTGCCTGCGGTGCGAGTGGCGTGCCATCGGGTAGTTTGCTCCTGGTACCCCTTGCCTGTTCCCTGTTTGGTATTTCCTACGATGTCGCCATGCAGGTGGTGGCAGTGGGTTTTGTGATTAGCGTGATTCAGGACTCTATGGAAACCGCATTGAACTCGAGTACCGATGTGGTTTACACGTATACAGCCGATCAACTAAATCTGAAAAAATTGCATTGAGTTAGCTAGCGGCGCAGTAAATCCAGTTGTTCACACAATCGTTTGGCGCCAAGCAGTATGCGTGAGGTTGGCCTTTGTATATGGTCGGGGTGAATAAAAAATAGACCATCGTTCTGCACGGCACTTAGTGACGGATACTGCTTCCATCGATCCAGCCATTCGGGTCTGGCTTCATCCATGCCACTGGCAACAATGGCGTTGGGGTTTCTGTGTAAAACAGATTCCAGGTTAATTTTCGGGGCTAAAGAAACCGCGTCTGCAAAAACATTATATCCGCCGCAAAGTTCCATCACGTGGCTGATAAGGTGCTCCCCGTTCAGAGTCTGCAGCGGCTCGTCCCAGATCTGGTAAAACACGCTCAGGGGACGCCTGTTGCTGTACTGCTTTTCCAGAAGGTCAAGCGCCTGCTCAATGCGCTCTGCCTCCGGTTCGCTCACGGCCTGGGTGCCCGCCAAGCGACCTATGGCGCGGATGGTATAGGAGATGTCCTTCATCTCTTTCGGGTCGCTAATGAAAATGGGCACTCCGATTTTCTGCAGAGAAGTGAGGGTATTCATGCCGTTGCCAGAGCCCCACATCAAAATCAGGTCGGGTTGCAGTGCAACAATCGCCTCCAGGCTCCAGGACTGATAGTCTCCTACTTTCGTTACTGTTTTGGCCTCTTCAGGAAAGTCACTATAACTTACCACGCCTACGAGTTTGTCGCCGGCGCCGGCGCTGTAGGTGTTTTCTACAATATGGGGCGCCAAAGCGACGATGCGTTGGGCAGGTTTATCCAGAGTGATCTTGCGTTGATGAAAGTCTATAGCGCTAACTTCAGCTTGCGAAGAAAGGCTAAAAAGTGCAAGAAACAGCAATATCAATTTCATAGGCTGATCACCAGCGGCCTACCAGTATCCGGATGCGTTGAAACTGTTACATCAACGGCAAATACCCGGGCAAAAATATCCTTTGTTAGTACCTCAGACGCACCGCCGTAGGCCATTTGACGACCCTCTTTCAAAGCCAAAATTTTATCCGCGACTGCCGCAATCAAATTAAAATCATGCGCGACCATGACGATCGCGCAGCCTTTATTAGCCAGTTCTTTGAGCGTGTGTATCATCAGTTGTTGATGGGAAAGGTCCAGCGCAGCAGTGGGTTCGTCGAGTAACAATAGGCGAGATTGCGAACTGGTGTCTGGCCATATTTGTGCAAACACTCTGGCCAGCTGAACGCGCTGTTTTTCTCCCCCAGAAAGCTGTGTATAAACCCGGCCCTGAAGTCTTTTGGTGTCTGTTGCGCGCATTACTTCATCCATGATTACACGGTCGGCACGCGCTCCTGTGCTATGCGGCGTGCGGCCCAGCATAATGACTTCTTCAATGGTGTAGGGGAAATTCAGCAAAGAAAGCTGTGGCAATACCGCCATGGACTGTGCCCGGTTAAGCCCTCGCCAGTTGGCGATATCCTCGCCAAGAAATCTTATGCTCCCTGCGGTGGTTGCATAGTCTCCCGCCAGGGTTTGCAGCAAGCTGGTTTTGCCTGCGCCATTGGGGCCAATGATGCCGAGGATTTCTCCGCCGTCCAAGTCGACGCAAATATCCTCAAGCAGGGTGCTTCCCCAGGGCGCTGTGCTGACGTGTTTGAGGTTTAGTACATTCATTACTGCATACCGTAGTGGTGACGCTTGCGCAGCAATGAAATGAAGAATGGTACGCCGATAATGGCTGTTACGACACCCACAGGCAGTTCTGTCGGAGCCAATACCAATCTTGCGGTTGTGTCTGCCAGTACCAGGAGACAGGCACCTGCAAGCGCCGCGGCGGGTAGTAAGGCGCGATGATCGGGGCCGGTTATCATTCTCACCATGTGGGGAACGATTAATCCTACGAAGGCGATTGTGCCCGCCAGAGCCACGGCGGTGCCAACGCCAATCGCGACACAGACTATTAGCCCAAATTTTACCCGGGCAACGTCAATTCCCAGATGGCGGGCCTCAGATTCGCCCAGCAGTAGAGCATTTAGAGCGAGACTAAATCTGGGCAGCGCAAACAACACACTACCGCCGACCACGCATCCGATTAGCAGGCGCGGGTAGTCTGCACCATCGAGCCCGCCCATGCGCCATAAGCTTATGCGTCTGAGTTTTTCATTATCAGCATAAAATTCCAGAAGATTTCCCAGGCTACCCGCCAGTGCGGTGATGGCGATTCCGGCGAGTAACATTGTGGCAACCGATGTTCCGTTGGGAGAAGTTGCAAGACGATACACTAGTAGCACCGAGAGTAAGCCGCCGATGAACGCACCGACGGATACCAGCGCTAAGCCGGTAAAACCAGCGACCATACTGCCGCTGATCACAATCATGATGCTGGCACCCAGAGAAGCTCCCGCAGTGACACCAATCAGGGAGGGGTCCGCCAGAGGGTTGCGAAAAAGCCCCTGCATCGCAGCACCACTTGAGGCCAGTATCGCGCCTACAATTGCAGCAAGCAGCACCCTCGGCAGACGTATTTGGCCAACAATAATCGCCGCCTGGCTATCGGTCTTGCCGCCAAGTGTTTGTGTGAACCCCGTGAGTACTTCACTGTAGGACAAGGGCACAGCGCCGCTGCCCAGTGCAAACAGCATGATAGCCGGCAGGGCGATCAGAAGGATCAAGATCAGCCGGCCTGGTTGCATGTTGCTTCTGGTCAGTGTCATTCGTTGTACCAGCGTGGGAATAGTGCCGCCAGATCCATATGCTGTTCAACACAATCGGTCAGTCGATTGATTTCGCGTTCGCGCAACTGGGCTCTGTCGATCCTGGCGGATTTTTCAAGCCCCGCCCATTCCAGCAGCGATTTCCCTGCCTCGGGGTGGTCAAATAATCCGTGTAAATAAGTGCCTGCCACGTTACCGTCCGCGGACAGGCAACCATCTTCTGTTCCGTCGTCCAGCACTACCAGGGGTTTACAGGTTTCATCAGCCACCGTCAGGCCACTGTGTATTTCGTAGCCCGATACAGGCGCATTGTCGGTGGAGAGTCGGCCGGTGACGAGTCGCAATTGTTTCTGACGTCGCAATTCGGTGGTGGCGTTGAGCCATCCTAGTCCGGCACTTTCGCCTGCGGGTCCTTCAATACCCTGCGGGTCGCTGATTTTCGTTCCCAGCATTTGGTAGCCGCCGCAGATTCCCAGTACCTTGCCGCCATAGCGTAAATGCCGTTCGATGACTTTGTCCCAGCCATTTTGTTTGAGCCACTTAAGGTCTGCCCTTACGTTTTTGCTGCCCGGAACAATGATTAAATCTGCCGGGGGAATATCTGCACCGGGCCCAATGAATTGTAAGTCTACCTGGGGATGAATGCGCAAGGTGTCGAAATCCGTATGATTGGATATTCTCGGTAATACGGGAACAACAATCTTAAGAGCGTCCTCACCAGGTGCGGGCTGGACAACATCAATCGCATCTTCCGCGTCCAATTGCAGATTCATCAGGTAGGGCAGAACGCCCAGAACAGGTTTACCCGTGCGCTCCTCAAGCCAGTCAAGTCCAGGCTTAAGCAAACCGATGTCGCCACGAAAACGATTGATTACGAAACCAACCACGCGGTTTTGCTCACTTTCCGATAGCAGATCCAGTGTGCCAACCAGGTGTGCGAAGACACCGCCACGGTCAATGTCCGCAACGATAATAACGGGTATATCCACTTCTTCGGCAAATCCCATATTGGCGATATCGCGGTCTCGTAGGTTGATCTCCGCGGGGCTGCCTGCACCTTCAACCACGACGATTTCGTAGGCTTCTATCAATCGGCTCCAGGATTCCAACACCGCTTTCATGGCGATTGTTTTGTACTGATGATAGTCGCTCGCCTCCATATCGCAGGCAACCTGACCGTGAATTATGATTTGGGCATTGGTGTCTGAGGCTGGCTTGAGTAAAACCGGATTCATGTCCGTGTGAGGTGCGATGTTGGCGGCCATGGCTTGCAGTGCCTGGGCGCGGCCGATTTCTCCGCATTGCTCTGTGACAGCGCTATTCAAGGCCATATTTTGTGGTTTGAAGGGAGCGACCCTGGCACCGCGTCGGTACAAGGCGCGACACAGCGCCGTGACCAGTATGCTTTTACCTGCGTCAGAGGTTGTTCCCTGGACCATTAATGCGCGCGGCATGCTGGCCCCTAAAAGTCTACGCCTTCGCGAGCCTTTATTCCTGAGTTGTAGGCGTGTTTGATTTCTTTTACCTCAGACACAGTATCCATGATTTCCTGCAAGGCAGAACCACCACCACGACCAGTGACAACAACACTTTGGTTGACCGGACGGGATGAAAGGGCAGTGAGGATCTCCGCTTCGGGGAGGTAGTCATAGGCGAGCATGTAGGTGATTTCGTCGAGGACCACTAAATCATAACTTGGGTCTTCAAGCATTGGTTTGGCGACCGCCCAGGTATCCTTCGCGGCGGCAATATCACCGCTGCGATCCTGAGTGTCCCAGGTAAAGCCGGTGCCCATTTGGTAAAAACTGACCTGTGGGCAGTGATCCCTTATATAAATCTCCTCTCCCGACAATTGCACACCCTTAATGAATTGAATAACGCCAACTTTGTGGCCGTACCCCAGAGCCCTCATGACCATACCAAATGCGGAGCTGGATTTTCCCTTGCCGTTGCCGGTTAGCAAAATAGCGACACCACGTTCGATGTCGGCAGCCTCTATATGCGCATCCACATTGGATTTTTGCTTCTCCATGGAAGCTTTGTGCTTGGCATTTTTTTTGGCTGTCTTATCGTCTTCGATATCGCTCATCGATACTCTCCTTTAGAATGAATATCTTACACCGGCATAGGCTGCTGCACCGCTGGTATTGTAGTCGGTGATTTCCTGATAGTCCTCATCCAGCAAGTTTTCGACACGACCATAGATTTGCAGGCCTTGAAGAATTTCATAGCTGGCATTGATATCGATGACTTCGTAATCATCGAGTTCGACAATCTCACCAAAAACACTGTTGGTGGCATCGTAGGAACCGCGAATATTGAGCCCCAGTAACAATTTTTCGTCCAGGCCTCGCCAATTTAATCCGATATAAGCTAGATGTTCGGGGCGGCGAATGCGATTCTCACCACTGGAGTCTTCCGTATCGTTATAGGTATAATTTCCGCTCACGGTCAGCGTATCGAATAGAGTGATCTCTCCAATCAACTCAACACCGTTCGAATGGACGTCACCATCGCCCTGTAAATAGCCGGAAAAATTGTCCAGGTCGAAAAATATTTCATCCGTTACAGTTTGGTCAAAATACACTGCTTCGAGCACCAGTCCGGAATCCCCATACCAACTTAGGCCGATGTCGTAGCCATCACTTTCTTCCTCTTTAAGCGTAACTTCCGAAGCGGGTGGGAATACACCGTCTCTTGCATTGTATGCCAATTCCGACAGTGCAGGAGCGCGAAAGCCTGTTCCGTACGTGCCTCTTAGTTTGAGTTCTCCGCCGTTGAGGTCAAATACGTAGGCGCCGCTTACGCGATAGGAGGTATGGGTGCCAAAATCATCATTATCGTCGTAGCGCACCCCGCCGGTAATAAACAGGCTGTTGTTGAAATTGCCCTGATACTCGCCGTAGTAGCCTTCCTGGTCGCGCTCTGGGTTCAAGTTACCGTCTTCCATAGAGCTGGTTTCAAAATCCACTCCGTATACAAGGCGTAGGGCGTCACTTGATGAAAAGCTACCCAGGTAGCCCCAACTTTCGAGTTCTCCGTCTCCAGTGAAGGATAGCTGACCATCGGAAAAGGATTCTCTTTCGGTCTTGTTTTTATCGTAGGACAGTTGATGGGTAAATGCGCCGAGTGTGTAGTCTGCAACAGTACGCCAAGCGGATTGATCGTAATCATCGTTGCAGAGATTGGTGGACTGGCTTGAAAAACAGTCGTCGAATTCGTTTTCGCCCGAAACGTCTCTTACGACCACTTCCAGTCGAAGGTCATCGCTGACATTCCAGCCCAATCGGCCGTGTAAGGTAGTGTTTTCATAGCCGTCATCATCTCGTAACTCGGTGTCCGTCGTTTTCGAATTAAATCCATCGGTTTCAAAATCCGACAGTGAAAATGAAAAGTCTACCGTACCGTTGCCACCGCCTAGATAGGCCCCTAGCTGCTGTGTGCCGTAGCGGCCACCTTCAGCGTTTAATTCGCCGGTAAATCCCTCGCTCGGCGCTGCCGTGATGATATTAACGATACCACCTGCATCTGCACCATACATAAGCCCCTGGGGCCCACGGAGTATTTCAACCCGATTGATGCCTGCGCTCATCAGGTGTTCCAGGTTTGGGCCGATTTGTGTGCCCGAGGTATCCGAAATGTTAATGCCGTCCAGCAGCACCTGGGTACGAAATCCCTCTTCGCCGCGAATGCGTAAGGAGGTTGGTTTTCCCGCGCCACCGGAATTGCTTACGCCGATTGCGGGTTGGCTGCGCAGTATTTCGTACAGTGAGCTAAAACCCCTCTGCTGGATTTCGGGGGCTGCTACCACTGACACAGATGTTCCAACTTGCCGCAGGGGCATAGGGACGCGCGAAGACGTGATGATGATTTCTTCCAGGTCGTTTGCTTGTGCCATTGGGCTGGCTGCACAGGCTATAGCCAGCGCCGTTACGGGGAATAAAGTTTTCATTTTTTGTCCTCAATTGCCTAAATGTGGCGACTGAGGGAGGGGATCGAGGAAACACAATACCGAAGTAGCGGTGACCTATAATGAAGCCCTCCGCTCCATCGTTGAATGTATTCAGGCAGGTGTCGGGCTCACAGCTATTGCTGTATACCGTTGCGGGGGCAGCGGTGGATTGTGCCAAAGGCATCACCACACTTCCCATTTAACCTACCCAGTGAATTCAAAAAACTTTACGGCAGGCACCTGATACAGGGGCGCACTCTAGAGTTCCGGTGATTAAAAGTCAACCGGGCCTGATGGCTTTAGAAATAGGCTGACTCGACAGTGCAAGTACGCGTAAAATTTCATCTGGCGAAGCAGCATAGTAGTAGAAGATGTCAAAAGTGAAGATCACTCCAGAAATGGAGGCGCAGATTACGGAGCTTTTGGGGCGCAGCCCCCGTGGTTTGGAGGAAGTATCTGTGAGTGATAGCCATGGGCAACCCATGGTCATTCGTGTTGCATCCCTGGTGGGCGACAAACCCTTTCCCACGATGTTTTGGCTGATAGACAAAAACTTGTCCTACCGTATAGATCGGGAAGAAGCGGGTGGGTTGATACAGCGCCTGCAACAATGTATTGACGATGACGTTGCGTTGCGTGAGTCCATGGCGGCCGACCATAAAGCCCACATTGCACTGCGCAATGGCTATATTTCTCCTTTGTTGAAGGCGCAGCTTGAGACGCTGAATTTCTACGATGTGTTACAGACCCGGGGGATTGGCGGAATTGCGGATTTCTCGCGAATTCGTTGTTTGCACACCTGGTATGCATCGCATCTTGTCGTACCCAATACCATTGGGGAGCTGCTCGATGATCACTGGCTGGCAACCGGCGGGGAGAGCGCGAATTGACAGATTAGGGATGAGTGCTATACTTAATAAGTTAGTTATTGCTAGTATTTTATTTAAATGGAGGCTGTCTTGCCGAATCTGATTAAAAACCCGCTGTTTCTCGTTTTGATTTTGCCTGGGTTCCTGTGGGGATGTGCCGAAGAGCAAACACCCAACGCGGCAGCGGCCGAGGCCCACAGCCGGCAACTCAGCCCACAGGACAAATCTATCGCAGCTATCTATGATCGTAGCTGCCGCAGTTGCCACACGATCGCCGCTACGGGTGCACCGCTTACGGGCGATATTGATGCCTGGTCAATCCGCCTGGATAAGGGCATGGATACGCTTGTAAACAATGTGGTAACGGGTTTTGGAGGCATGCCACCCTTTGGCATGTGCATGGACTGTGAAGTACCGCAGTTCGAGGCGCTCATTACATTTATGTCCGGGGCGGAAGGTCGGCCCGGTAGCGCCAATGATTAGTCGGAGAAATGTGCTGCAGCTGCTGGTTGCCTCTGCTGTTGCCCCGACATGGGCTGCTACCGCTGAAGCGCCTAAATCGAGTGCCCGGCGATTGCCCTGGAGCAATTGGTCAGGATCTCAGAGCTGTTTTCCGCTGGCCAGAAAGGCACCGGGAACCGTCGAGCAACTGCAGGAAATTATCGCTACTGCAACGGGCACCGTGCGCCCCGTGGGTGCAGGCCATTCGTTTACGCCTCTAGTGCCCACGCAGGGAACGATCGTTTCGCTATCGCGACTGAGTGGCCTTATAGATCACGACTCGCAAACCCTGCAAGCCAGGCTATGGGCCGGGAGTCGATTGGGCGATATTGGCCAGCCGCTGGAGGATGTGGGTCAGGCGTTAATTAATATGCCGGATATCGATGAACAGGCTTTGGCAGGCTGCCTGGCGACTGCCACTCATGGTACTGGCGCCGAAATTGGCAGCATGTCTACCTTTGTCAAAGCGCTGCAATTCGTGGATGCGCAGGGGCAACTCGTCGATTGCGATGAGTTCCAGAACCCCGAGATTTTTCAGGCCGCGCGAGTCTCCCTGGGTTCATTGGGCGTTGTCACACAGGTTACCTTGCAAAATCAGGCACCGTACCGCCTGCGACGCGAGACGGTCTGGCGCGAGTTTGAAGAGCTGATGGAAGTAGCGGATGATCTGGCAAATACACACCGCAATTTTGAGTTTTACTACATACCGTTTACAGGAATGGGCTTTACTGACGTCCACGATTTAACAGACGAACCTATTGGCTCCACCGAAAAAATTGACGGCAATGACGCCGCTCAGGATTTGAAAACTGCCAGAGATTGGCTGCAGTCCTGGCCGCGTATTCGGGAGCTGGTGTTGGGCAGTTATCTGAAGACCTTGTCAACGGAATTGTCCATTGAAAGCTCCTGGAAAAACTACACTTCCGAGCGCAATGTGCGTTTTAATGAAATGGAATATCACTTGCCTAGAGAGCACGGCTTACAAGCTCTGCGCGAGGTGCGGGCGGCGTTGGAATCCCAGCATCATGAAGTGTTTTTCCCTATTGAGGTTCGTTATGTAAAGGGTGATGACATCTGGTTGAGTCCTTTTTATCAACGCGACACCTGCTCTATCGCAGTGCACCGCTATTTCGAAGAAGATTTTGCGCCGTATTTCAAAACAATAGAGCCGATCTTCCGAAAATATCAGGGACGCCCACACTGGGGCAAACTCAACACGCTGACCGAGTCGGATTTTCGTACCCTGTATCCTCGTTGGGACGATTTTCTCGCCGTTAGACGTGAAGTCGACCCCGAGGGTAAGTTCCTGAATACCTATTTGCGTGAACTTTTCAGTTCCGGGAGTCATTAAATGAAACGTCGCTCGTTGTTAATTGGTGGTCTCGCCGGAGCAGCGGGGCTTGGACTGACAATGCGTCCTGCAGAGCTGGGCAGCGATCACTCACCCTATTTCCGCTCGGCCAGCGAAGCGCTGGATAACGTGGGTCAGGCCAAGCCCACGCTACTGATTGATCGCAAGCGACTGCTGGCTAATGTCGACACTCTGAGCGCGCATCTTGCCGGTCGATTTAACTACCGGATAGTAGCCAAGTCTCTACCGTCCTTGCCCTTGTTAGACACTGTGATGAAAGCCTCTGGTAGCAATCGCCTCATGCTGTTTCACCAGCCTTTTGTGAATCAGGTGGCCGATAACTTCCCTGATTCTGACGTTCTGTTGGGCAAACCTATGCCCGTCGCCGCGGCGAAAAATTTCTATCAGCAGTTCACTGGTGGCGCATTTGATCCCACTCGCCAGTTGCGCTGGCTTTTGGACAGTCCTGAGCGAGTAGTGCAGTACGATAAACTCGCCAGTGAACTGGGACAGGATATGCTCGCCTGTATTGAGCTTGATGTAGGTTTACACCGTGGTGGTGTGCGGACCGACGAACAATTAGTCGCCATGTTGGATTTGATTAGCGCGTCATCCCATTTGAACTTTTGTGGTTTTATGGGTTATGAGCCTCACGTGGTAAAAGTGCCGGGAGATTCTATTGTCTATCGCGATAAGGCAATGGCGGTGTATTCACATTATGTAGAGCTGGCGAAAAAACACCTGGGCGCACAGTGGCCCCAGGATGTGCTGCTTAATGCCGGCGGTAGCCCAACTTACCAAATGTACGATGAAGGGGAGTATCCCTTTAATGAGCTGGCAGCGGGTTCGGCATTGGTTAAACCCAGCGATTTTGATTTACCTTCGCTGAGCGATCATCAGCCGGCTTCCTATATCGCCACACCCGTTTTAAAAACCTTGGATACGCTGGAAATTCCCGGTATCGACCTGGGCGGCTTACAGGCGTTTTGGAACCCGAATCGCAAACGAACCTTCTTCACCTATGGTGGCTACTGGAAGGCGCAACCCGAATCCCCCGCAGGCCTTTCATTCAACCCATTGTTTGGCCGCTCAACCAATCAGGAAATGCTGAACGGTTCGCAAAAAATTAGTCTGCAAGCCGATGACTGGATTTTTCTGCGTCCTACCCAAAGCGAATTTGTGTTTTTACAGTTCGGCGATCTGGCTGTTTATGAGGATGGCGCTATTGTTGACAACTGGGCGATATTTTCAGAAAAGACCACATAGAAGTGTCTTATCAGGTACCGGCCCAGCGCTTCGAAAACGAATATGTTATAAAAAAAAGTCGCTTTATCGCTCGTGTAGTCCCAGTCAAGTCTCGCGATGAGGCGATGGCCGCGGTTGCTGACGCTCGCGCTGATTACCCGGACGCTCGTCACCATTGCTGGGCCTATTTACTGGGCAAACCTGCCGATGCCAGCAGTGCGGGTATGAACGATGACGGTGAACCCGCTGGAACGGCGGGCAAGCCGATTTTCAATGTACTTCAGTACGGTCACCTGGGTGACATCATGGTCATTGTGATTCGCTACTTTGGAGGCATAAAGCTCGGCGCCGGCGGATTGGTGCGCGCCTACAGTACAGCAACGGTACGGGCGCTGGAATTGGCGCCCGCGCAGATTCATCAGGACTATGTGTTGCTGACGGCCAGCGGTGATTTCAGCGCTGAGCAGTTGTTGCGACAGTGGCTGGGCGATGGCCGCGGCAGAGTTGATGCGGTGCTCTATTGTTGTTTCTCACCCAATTTGAAACTTTCTCATGATAATTAGAACGATTTCAGGCAAGTGATAAGATCAGATATACGAGAGTCCGCTTTCGACCCCATTGGCTGCCTCTCCTGCTGAGAAACCTGCGAATATATGAGGGGCTGCTTTGGGCCCAAAAGCTGCCCCTTAGAGCTCTGTCAACAACGAAACACATCCTTCGGTAGTGAATGGCTAGATATTCAAAGCATCTGCAGGACTCAACACGCCTTTGCCCCCACGATTGATAACGTGGGTATAGATTTCGGTGGTCGTAATATCGGCGTGACCCAATAACTCCTGAATGGTGCGCAGATCATAGCCGTCTTCAAGAAGGTGTGTAGCGAAGCTATGACGAAAGCTATGTGACCGCGCAGGTTTGTGAATGCCCGCCTCACGCACTGCCCGCCGAATCTGACGTGTAAGTGCCGTTGGATGCAAGTGATGCCGCCTCAAGACGCCTGACCTGGGGTCACGGCCAATTCGAGTTGCAGGGAAAAGGAATTGCCACGCGGTTTCTCTTGCAGCAGTCGGATACTTTCGGTCCAAAGCGTCTGGC
>JBALVT010000299.1:0-1518 GCA_036961345.1 Halioglobus sp. | reverse complement strand
CCAGCTCATACACATTCCGCTCTGCCGGGCTCAGTTTGCCGGTGTTCATTTTTCTTGAGGTGGGAATGATCGCGTGGTGCGCTTCGACTCGGCTGTTGTTCCAGGCTTTGCTCTTCAGGGTCAGGTCGGCGTCCCGAGCCGCTTGGCTCAATGGCGGGGAATTGTTAGCCAGGGCAGCGATGACGGTGTGGCGATCAGTCAGATGCTCTACCGGTAGATAACGGCAATCTGAGCGGGGGTAGGTGAGTAACTTGTGGCGCTCGTAGAGTGCCTGGCAGGTATCGAGCACCTGTTTGGCGCTCATCGAGAAGCGTTTGGCGGCATCGATTTGAAGGGCCGATAAATTATAGGGCAGGGGTGGTGGTTGTTTTTTTAGCTTGCAGCTGCTGCCCGTTACAGTGGCTGGTTGTTGGTGGATACGGGACTGCACATTCTCTGCAAGAGCCTTTGACAGCACTCGACCCTCGTCATCCTGCCACGGCAGGCAAGTTTCGCTGGGCTGCCACCTGGCCTTGAAGTGCTCCCCCTGCTGCGTTACCACATGAGCGATCAGCTGATAAAAGGGTTTGGCGACAAAACTTTCGATTTCCTCATCACGCCTCACTACCAGGCCCAGTAGCGGCGTCTGTACCCGACCGACAGACAGCACGCCCCGATAACCGACTTTGCGCCCCATCAGGGTGTAGGCACGGGTCATATTGATACCGTATAACCAGTCAGCCCGGGATCTGGCCAGTGCCGAGGTCGACAGCGGTATAAATTCCTTGTTGTCACGCAGTTGCGAGAGGGCCCGCGTGACTGCTGCTGGATTGAGATCGTTGATCAGACAGCGCCGGATACTGTCTCGCTTGTTGCTACGTACCTTGAGATAGTCGATCACCTGGTCGACCAGCAGCTGCCCTTCGCGATCCGGGTCGCCGGCATGGATGAGCTGATCGGCTTCTTTCACCAGTTTACGCAATACAGCCAGCTGCTTGCGGCTATTGGCCTTGGGTTTGAGCTGCCACTGGGCGGGCAGGATGGGGAGGTGTTCCAGCCGCCACTGTTTGAATCTGGCATCATAGGCATCGGGTTCCGCCTGCTCCAGCAGGTGGCCCACACACCAGCTGACACAATCACCGTTGCCCACGTAAATACAACCGTCTGCTTTGCGGTGCGGTGCGGGCAGCACATCCGCGATGGCCCGACCCAGGCTGGGCTTTTCGGCAATGTATAATTTCATGCTACTAACAATACTGTATATAAAACCAGTTATCTAGGATCTTGTTAGTAGCATTAACCGACCCCTACCAGAGATCGTATTTTTTAACTTCAGCTCGACCCACCACCATGTGGTGTACCTCATCGGGGCCATCGGCAAATCGCAGGTGACGCTGGTCTGCGTACATACCGGCCAGCGGTGTCCACTGGGACATACCCGTGGCGCCGTGCATCTGTATAGCCTGGTCTATGATCTGGCACACCTTTTCCGGCACCATAGCCTTGGCAGCGCTGACGTAGACGCGAGCCTCCTTGTTG
>JBALVT010000298.1:0-1582 GCA_036961345.1 Halioglobus sp. | reverse complement strand
AAATCGACCTCACCGCCTTCGCTGCGGGGCAGGTTGTTATAGTCCAGGGTGCTGACCCGAAACAGTTCGCCGGCGCCCTCACAATCACTGCCAGTAATGATGGGCGTGTTGATCCAATGAAAACCCTGATCGTAAAAAAAGTTGTGGATGGCATTGGCCAAAGTGGTTCTAACCCGGGTAATCGCCCCAAATGAATTGGTGCGCGGACGCAGGTGCGCCTGAGTTCGCAAATATTCAAAGCTGTGGCGTTTTTTGGCAATAGGATAGGATTCGGCATCGTCTACCCAGCCCACCACACGCACCTCGGTTGCCTGAATCTCCACGCTCTGCCCCTTGCCCTGGGACTCGACCAACTCGCCGGTAACCACCACAGCACAGCCGGTAGATAATAATAATATCTCAGATTCGTAGTTGGCCAGCTCAGCCGGAACAACCGCCTGGATGGCGTCGAAGGCAGAGCCGTCGTGAATCGCCAGAAAAGAAATCCCTGCTTTCGAATCGCGCTTGCTACGAATCCACCCCTGTACGGTAATTTGTGCGCCGGTGGTGCACTGGCCCTTTAAGGCAGCGACAATACTGGTAGCCTGACTCATCTGTTTTCTCTTATCTCAAAAGCTGAAAGACTGCCCCACCAATTCCTCAGACAAGGCCCAAAGGCGCTCTGCGGTGTCGGCATCCAAGGCATAAGATTCTACACCACCATCTCCTCCGGCCACAGCAGGATCGGCAATTTGGCAATTCTCCAGATAGATACCACCGCGACCGGCAAGATCTTCAGACGTTGCGGCCCAAACACTGGTGGCAGCACCCTGGGGAATAGATTTGAATTTTATCTCTTCTCCCTCGGGTGCCATCGCCATCATTTGCTCCATATCCTCGGGTGACATATGGCGGCCCAGCTCGGTCATAATAATACCTGGGTGCACCGCGAAGGTTCTCACGCCGTGCGCTTTTAGCCGCGCATCCAGCGCCACCGCAAACAGTACATTGGCCGTTTTGGACTCGCCGTAGGCCAGCCACTTATTGTATTCCCGCGAGTTGTAATTGGGATCTTCAAGATTCAGCGGCGCCATTTTATGAGCACCGGAACTCAGCACCACTATCCGCCCGGGCGCGCTTTCGAGCAACGCCGGCACCAGCAGACAGCTAAAGAGAAAATGGCCCATATGATTGGTACCAAACTGCATTTCAAACCCCTGCGCGGTGCGGCCCAGCGGGCAGAACATAACGCCGGCGTTGTCCACCAGCAGGTCAATTGCGGGGTGATTCTGTAAAATAGTCGCCGCCGCGCTACGGACACTCTCCAGATCTGACAAATCCATCAGTACGGTCTCAAGGCGAGCCGCGGGAATCTCCTTGCGAATAGCGCCCAGTGCCGCCTCCAGCTTCTCGGCATTGCGCGCCACCATCATTACCGTGGCACCTTGCCGGGCCAGAATACGTGAGGTTTCCAGACCCAGGCCTGAAGAGGCACCGGTCACCACGGCCAATTTACCCTCTAAAGAAATGCCTTCGATAACATCGTCGGTGGTGGATTCTGCATTGAAATTACTCATAGTGCTCACTCCGGCATCTCGCCCCG
>JBALVT010000297.1:0-1721 GCA_036961345.1 Halioglobus sp. | reverse complement strand
CAGGGCGAGGACTCCGATAAACCCAGAGAAACCGTCACCTGTGCATATGTTAGTCTGGCTGCTTTGAGTGCCGCCTTCAATACCTGAATCGGGGCTGCCACTGGTGCCATAGAATACTCAATTCTATTTGGTATCACCTAACAATACTTACAGGTTTGGAAGAAGCCACTATTAATGGCATGGTGGTATAAAGCGGCACAAATTGGGATAGTGCTGTTCTAGTCGCAACCCCCAGGAGAACCTAATGTCCCGACTACGCAGCATTCAGGGATTCATGCCCTACATCATTGTTGTTTTCCTGAATGCCTTTGTTGATTTGGGCCACAAAATAGTGATCCAGAACGCCATCTTCAAAACCTACGATGGCCAGGAACAAGTGATTCTAACGGCCCTCGTCAACGGACTGATACTTCTCCCTTTCATATTATTATTTTCGCCTGCCGGATTTCTCGCCGACAGATTTTCCAAACATCGCATTATCCGCCACGCTGCGCTTGCCGCAGTAGGCGCAACACTTCTGATCACTTACTGTTATTACCAGGGTTGGTTCTGGGGAGCCTTCGCGCTTACGTTGGCGCTTTCTATCCAGAGCGCAATCTACAGCCCCGCAAAGTATGGTTATATCAAAGAGTTGGTAGGCACCAATAACTTGGCTAGCGCAAATGGCGTTGTGCAGGCGATTACCATCGCGGGAATTTTGCTGGGTACTTTCGTTTTCTCAATCATGTTCGAGTCACTGCTGCCGGACACCAGCGAACTGGCCACCAACGACATTATGCGCACAGTGGCCCCAGTTGGCTGGATTCTCGTGGCACTGGCCACGCTGGAGTGGCTTTCTTCGCTGCGGTTGCAGCAACGTAGAGAGCCGGATCCGCAAACAAGCTTTGAACTTGAACCCTATTTGAAGCTTACCTACCTGCGAAAAAACCTGGCAGTACTCAATAGCAATACCGCGATCTGGCTGTCGATTATTGGCCTGGCGACATTCTGGTCAATCTCTCAAGTCATGCTAGCGGCTTTCCCAGCCTTCGCCAAAGAGACGCTACAAATTGACAACACGGTAGTGATACAGGGGATTCTCGCCTGTTCAGGCATAGGCATTGTGCTTGGCTCTGTTATCGCTGCACGCGCCTCAAGAAACTATATTGAAACCGGGCTTATTCCGATCGGCGCACTTGGCGTAGCCATAGGCATCGCGGTACTGCCGGGCCTCAGTAGCACCTTTGCCATGGGCACCGCTTTTTTAGTGGTTGGAGCCATGGGGGGAATGTTTATCGTGCCACTTAACTCACTGATTCAGTTTCATGCCAAGGAAGCACAGCTGGGCACCATATTGGCGGGCAACAACTGGATTCAAAATGTCGCGATGCTTGCCGCGCTAATGACCACCGTCGCTTTCGCTACCGCCGGCATCGATTCTGTAGGCTTGTTTTACCTGCTCACGGCAGTCGCCATAATAGGCACAGGTTACACGGTGCGAAAACTGCCACATTCTCTGGCGCGAATTATCGCCACCGCAATTCTCAAGCGCCGGTACAAGATTGAGGTGGTGGGGTTTGAAAACCTGCCCCAGTCTGGTGCGACCTTGTTATTGGGGAATCACATTTCCTGGATAGACTGGGCGCTGGTGCAAATAGCCTGCCCACGACCCATTCGATTTGTTATGTTACGCCGCATCTATGACACCTGGTACCTGAAACCATTTTTCAAAGTTTTCGGGG
>JBALVT010000296.1:0-1743 GCA_036961345.1 Halioglobus sp. | reverse complement strand
ATGGGTCGCAGCTTGTTCTGCTCTATCTGGGAGATTGATACTAATGTCGCCCGGTAAAGAGTGAGTAGATAGTAGCCATCGAAAAAATGAGGTAAGAAAATGAAAGTAACTGGTTTCAACCATATAGGTCTCAACGCAGCAGGTAATACTATTGAGTTTCAAGTCGATCCTAAACATACGTCTTGAGCCTGGCAAAGACTGAAAGGGTATTGATGGTCGAGGCACTGACAGTGAAAATAACCGCTCGGTGCCAGGGACGTGTTCCTATCAATTCATCTCCAGGGCCCGCTGGCCCACCGCGGTCGGTGTACCACGCTGCTCAATACCATTTTGTCCCATATCGGGCCGGTTATCGGTGTTGAGCGTAACCGGAAGTTTAGCCAGCGAGCCAGCTCCCCACTCGTGCTGCGGCATATCTTCCAGTAAATCATCTACATCAACTACAGATACAAGCCCTCCAAAAGGCTGAATAGCTCTGCCGCCACCTGCACTATCATCCCACTTGGTGAACGCGCTGTCGGTTAGTTGATGCTCATCATTAAAACCCAAAAGTAGAAACTCGCCCTGAACCCTGGACTTTCCCATATCCACCGACAGGGCTTCCGCGCCCGCAAAACCCAGGCTAAACCCAACCTTTGTTTCGCTGATGTCCCAGTGCTCCCAGGCCATAACGTAACCGGATGTCGTAGCAGAAATACGCTGCGGCGGGCCCAGATTGCGCAGTATCTCGCCACGATCGAGTTGTTCCGAGGGGTCGGGTATCTGGATGCGTGACAAACGCTCACCCAAGTCGTAACTGTAGTACGAGCAGGCGCTCAGCAATATGCAAGCGGCCATAAGACATCCGCGAGCCAAGCGCTCAGGCTTCATCTGAATCCTGTATGTGCGTCGCATAGTCCGTCAACACATCATTATCATCAAAGAAAAATATGGCGCGATCATACTGGGTATCAACTTGAAACCGGTTATACACAATCAATATCAGCCCTTCGCCTTCAGAGTGTTCGAACAGATAATACAAAACAGATTCGTCCTCCAGTGAAATAACCTGTGAGGGAGGACCAAAGAGTTTCAATACCTGAGCACGGGTAGTTTTACCGGCTTCCAGCTCTTTAACAGCCTCAGCCTGCCAAACCACCTCAACGCCCCGCTGACTATCATACTGGGCACAACCGGCCAAAAAACCTAAAAATAATGTGGTGAGTAAAACCTTACTAAATACCGGTGACATATAAAATTTTCTCCAATGAGGGTTGCGAGCAAGTGGACCACTGTACTACGCAACAGAAAACAAAACAGCCCTCAAACGTAGGCTATGGCGCCGCCGTCAATACGAATGTTCTGGCCATTAATAAAGGCCGCCTGATCACTGCACAAAAACAGTACCAAATCAGCAACCTCCTGGCGGGTCGCCAATCTGCCGCAGGGATTCGGAAATTCTTTTTCCACTATATTCCGAAGCACGCTGTCCCAGTCGTCAGGCATCCCTTTTTTTCGAGCCCTGGCTCGGTAGCCAGCTTCCAGGTCTGGTGTATGGATCAAGCCGGGGGACACCGTATTAACCGTGATTCCAGTATTTGACAAATCCTGGGCCAGACTAACCCCCAGGTTCGCCAGTGCGCCTTTGGACGCATAATAATGGGGCATGATTTTCCCCGGCCGGTGCGAACCCACGGTACCAAGATTGACGATTCGGCCCGAACCCTTTGCCTTCATCGAAGGCACCAGACCCTGAACCAGGCG
>JBALVT010000295.1:0-1810 GCA_036961345.1 Halioglobus sp. | reverse complement strand
TTAGCGATACTGATTTCAACTGTATGTTGGATATGCAGCCCGTGCGGGGTTTTTATGTCGATAATCTCATCCCCGGAAAACTCGATGACACGCTGGAGGTTGCCAATGCAGGTTCAGGTGAATACCCCGCCGGTTCGGTTGTTCAGCTGGTTCCTACAGAAGTTATGGTTAAGCACCCCGCTGGTTTTAGTCCCGCCACCAAGGATTGGGAGTTTTTTGAGCTTACCGTATCGCCTGAAGGTTCTCATATCGGCAAGCGAGGATTTGTAGATGTGGTCAATCGCTTTGATGGCAATTGCTTTGGCTGTCATGTGAAGGCCAAGCCAGAGTTCGATATGATCTGTGAAACCGGCCACGGTTGTGATCCGATCCCTTTAACGGCACAGATAACTTCGCTGCTGCAGAAGACCGATGCGCGTTGCGGTGGACGTTACACGCCCACGGAAGACGAGATCGCTCTGTTGAAAGGCCTCGCCGCGCAACTGAGTGCATCGCAGTAAGAGGCGGGTGACCGCCCTCATTGTGTTGTTGGGGCCGGCCATGTCGCGCATTTGAAATTGTTTGGCCGTCAGCTTGAGCCTATTTGCGTAATAGGTTTTTTTTGAGAGTTTTAAACTTTTTGTAAGAGCGGCAGCGGTTCCATCCCCAACGCTTCGCGAAAGGTATTGTGATAGTGATGCAGTGGGGGTTCGTTGCGCCCGAAAATCACATAGTCGAGCAGGCCTGACTCGGCGGCGCGCTGGGTGGTTACCGCCGTGGCGTAATCTTCCGATTCAACCACCTTGGCAAAAGTTTCGGAACGCCCGCGTGCCATATCCGGATCGGCCATTAGTTTGTCCTTGTCAAAGTAGTAACTGAGCCTGGAAATCGATCGCCCGGGATCACCGGGAACGGGGTAAGCGCGAACCATCGTCATGCCCGCGGGTGTTACATTGAGCACCACGTTAGGGAAGAGATAGTAGACCGGGAATCCGCCACCGTTAATGCGCCATTGTGACTCTGGTAGATTGCGATACTCGTCAATTTGTCTGGTGCACAAAATCATCCGGTGATTGCGCCCGAAAGTGTGGTAAGCCAATACGTCGCCGTGAAATACTTGCGCCAATGTGTCGCGGTGCAATCGCTTGAAGTGGTAGGTTTCGCCAAAGGTATCGGTTGCCAGCTTCCAGTTAAGGCGCATGTCGTAGGTGGTTTCGTCGGCCAGTATCATTGAACCGAAATTCCAGGAGTCTAGGTCATCGCTCAATCCGGCAAACAGTTCGTCGGGATTTATAGAACCTTTGGGGTCGGGGTGGACCCATAGGAAGCCGCGGTTTTCAATCGCAGGCAGTTCAATCAAGCCGTGACAGGTTTTATCAACGCTGCCAAAATGTGTTTCCATCGGAATATTTGCAAGAGCCCCATCGCTGGTGTAAGTCCAGGCGTGAAACGGACAGGAGAAGCGTTTCTTTTGCCCGCGTCTGGCAGTTTCCAGCATAGTGCCGCGGTGCCTGCAGGCGTTGAGAAAAGCGTGGAACACGCCTTGTTCGTCTCGGGTCGCCAGAATTTCCACGCCAAAATCAGACACGGTTACGAACGACCCAGGCTCCGGTAATTCGCCACTACAGCCAATAATTTGCGCATGGTTGGCAAAAAATGTGTGTTGTTCGCGTTCTGCAATCTCGGGACAAGTGTAGGCGGAAGTCGGGTTTTTTCGTAATCCCCCTGCGTCGGCGTTCACTCCCTCGTCAAGCTGTCGCATTAACTCCTTGAGTAGTTCAACCTGGAGTGCATGTTGCATCTTTTTCTCCGCGAATTAAATTTGACAAGC
>JBALVT010000294.1:0-2020 GCA_036961345.1 Halioglobus sp. | reverse complement strand
TGTGGGTTTGACTGTGGGGGGGGGGTAAAGATGGATATAAAAATACGAAGTGATTTACGTGTAGGTGACATAGGGTATATCACTTATTTGCACGGTATTTTGTACGCAAGGGAATACAATTATGATCATACCTTTGAGGCGTATGTAGCGGAGCCACTATCACAATTTGCCAGAAGGTCTAATCCCAGGGAAAGAATATGGATAGTGGAAAACAACAGTGAGGTCCTGGGTTCAATAGCCATTTGTGAATCATCAGCAACTGAAGCTCAGCTAAGATGGTTTTTACTAAGCCCATCCCTGCGAGGTGAGGGTATTGGCAAAAAGCTAATTGATCTGGCCCTGGAGTTCTCGCGCTCCCAGCATTACGAATCGGTGTCTCTCTGGACGGTCAAGGGGTTAGAGGCTGCTAAAGCCCTCTATCTTTCGTTTGGTTTTTCACTGGAACAAGATATTGAACACGAGGTATGGGGGGCACTCCATACGGAGCAAAAATATACAAAATCACTATCACCAGCACATAACAAGGCAATCGAAATCGCCTAATAAGCGCCATTGGTGAACTTACAACCAATGATTGTGCACCACTGACGATATACGCCAGTACCGACACCGTTATCGACCCGGCAAGAGATCTGGCGCTCTATCGGTGGGTTCCCTGGTCGCCAATATTCACACATACCCCGCTGGAATATTGGGGTAAGATTGCCGCCGCTCGCCTGGAGACACACATGAAAGCAATAGTCTATAAACGCTACGGACCTCCAGAGGTTCTGTTGATTGAAGAGGTGGAAAAACCGGTGCCTCTCGACGACGAGGTGTTAATAAAGATACATGCCACTGAGGCCACCAAGTCCGACTGTGAGATGCGAAGTTTCAAATTCGCTGTTAAATGGTTTTGGCTGCCCTTGCGGATCGCACTGGGCATAAAAAAGCCAAAGCGAGAGATACTGGGGGGCTATTTTGCGGGTGAAATTGAATCCTTCGGCAAAGATGTAACCGAGTTCAGTGCGGGAGAACAGGTTTTCGGCGCTGCCCAACTGCGGCTGGGTAGTTACGGTGAATACCTGTGTCTGCCGACCAGCTACACGATCGTGCCCAAACCGAAAAATTTGACTTTTCCCGAAGCAGCCGCGGTTCCACTGGGTGGGTTTAATGCACTGCATTACATGAAAAAGGCGAATATCAAAAGCGGTGAAAAAGTGCTGATCAACGGAGCGGGAGCCAGCATCGGCACCTTTGCCGTACAGATAGCCAAGGCGATGGGCGCCCAGGTCACGGCTGTTGACAGCAGCATCAAGGAAGAGATGTTACGCAGCATTGGGGCCGACCATTTCTTTGACTACGCCCGAGAAGATTTTACAAAAAGTGGCCAACGCTATGACGTCATTTTCAATATGGTCGCCCATACCTCCTACTCCGCTTGCATTGCCACCCTCAAACCCGGCGGACGCTACCTGATGGGGAATCCGCGCCTATCGGATATGCTCCGCTCTGTGCTTACACCCCTCTTTTCGAATAAAACCGTTACATTTACCTTTGCCAAGGAAACGGAAGAAGAGCTGCTCGAGCTCAAGGCGTTAGTTGAGGAGGGGAAAATAAAGCCTATCGTGGACAAAGTTTATCCGATGGAGCAAGTTGCCCAGGCCCATCGCAGAGTTGAGGCTGAACAACGCCTGGGTACTATCGTTATTGCCATGGTGCCAGAATTGGCCATTTAGCTTTCCCAGGCCAGAAGAAATTTGCCGCTTGCGTAAAGGACCGGTGAAAAGATTACACGGCGACTTCGCTTTTCAAGTACAGGTTATCCTCTACATGACACGACACTGGAATTGGTACGTGAACGGGGAATTCTCAGTGATAACGGACTAAAAGCGTTTTTTGAGGCGGGATACGAAAAACGCCACCTACTTGAAATCGTCCTGGGTGTTGCCACTCGGGAATACTAGAGACTGGAGACCCTCCGGACATCTGGAGAAACCGGAGGGTCAGCGCCGTGGGCCGGACGCCGAACTTAAAAAGC
>JBALVT010000293.1:0-2140 GCA_036961345.1 Halioglobus sp. | reverse complement strand
CATTAAGTGCAACACCGCTGCGCACCAGACCGTCGGCTTCAACGTTGTCCAGGCCAAAACCATTGGGCAGGGAAACATGGCCTTGCTGCATACGGGCATTAACCTCTACCAGAGTCAGCGCGGAACCCGTTGGAGTTACAATGCGAGCCTGGGCGCCGTTCGCCAGCCCCAGTTCAGCAGCGTCCTGTGGGTTCATCCTAAGCGCCCCCTCACGATCCTTCCGACGCCAATCGGCATCACGGTAAATCGTATTGGCACTGTAATCGCGACGCTCCCCGGCGCTGAGCACCAACGGGAAAGAGGCTATCAGGGGGTTTGGTATTTCTGTAGAAAGCCCGGCCAACTCCTCTATGAGTTCGGGAATGAACAATTTTATCTTATGCCCCTCACCCATACGCTTCCAGCTGTCGGCGTATTCATCCTGGGCAAAAATAATCCCCGAATGTCCGGCGACAATGGCGTCAAACAGCGCGTCAGCGTCTTGGTGTCCGGCCCGCGCCATTGACTCAGGCTCCGCCATGGCAAAGGTCTGAGCGATAGCCCACAGTGGCGCCGCGGCCGCTGCACCCTCGGGGAGAGTTTCTCCCAGAGTACGATAGAGAATCACCGGGGCCAGGGCGAAGAGTGAGGGGTCCTGCCCCAGCGCACCCATTACAGCGTCGCGAAAAGCGCTGCGGCTTTCTTTCAAAGCATCGCGCAATTGCTCTATCAACCCCTGGGGAAGCGCATCCATAGCCTCGAGAAGCCGCGCATGGATCTCTGCTTCTGGAAGCGCATTTTCGGGCCTTGCAAACAGCGGCTTGCGCAAATGAAAATAGTTATGCGGAAACTCAAAGTTAAAAAAGGTCGCCTCCCATTTTTCGTATTGGGTTGCGGCGGGCAAAATGTAATCGGCATGACGCGCTGTTTCAGTCATAGCAATATCAATCACAACCACAACATCAAGCGCTTCCAGCGCCTTGCCAAACTGCTTGCTGTCGGCCAGCGAATGCGCCGGGTTGGCGGTCTCTACAATCATTGCTCTATAGCGGTCGGGATGATCACTCAGTATTTCCTGGGCAATAACATTGCAAGGCACAAGACCGGATATAATGTTCGCACCCGCCACAGGGCTTTTACCGCTACTCCTGCCGCTGCCGGCTATGTTAACCAGGGAAGATGGCACGTATTGACCGCCCTCATTACCGAAGTTTCCGGTTAGCACCCACACCAGTTTCTCCAGGTAGCTGACCAGCGTGGAATGGTGGTTCATTTGCACACCCAGATCTTCAAAAAATGCCGCGCTATTCGCATTGGCGATACAGGTGACTGCCTGGCGAACCAGCGCCTCTGGCACAGCGGCGACCTCACAGTAATTTGCCACAGGAATTGTTTTCGCAATGGCTTGCAGCTGCGCCATGCCGTCGGCATGTGCCTCTATCCATTTTGCATCATACTGCTCATCCTGAACCAGGATGCCAACCATTGCAGCAATTAACCAGGCATCCTTGCCGGGCTTCACCTGTAGATGAATATCGGCAAGATTGGCCGTTTCGGTGACAACCGGATCGATAACAATCATCTGCCGGGACGAATCTTTGCTGATGTTGCGCAGCCACTCACGGGCTCTGGGTATCCCATGCGAATGCCAGGGATTTTTACCCACGAACACGGCGCAGTCGGTATGTTCGAAATCACCTTTAACCATGGTCCCGAACATTTTCCCGTTGACCCAAAATTCACCGGTTTTTTCCTGCGCCAGGGCGTTGGAGCGATAGCGTGACCCGAGTACCTGCCTGACACCTGTGGCATATCCCCCCGGGAGGTGATTTCCCTGACCACCACCGCCGTAATAGAATATTTTGTCACCTCCGTGGGTGTCGCGCACCGAAAGCAGACGTTCGCTAACTTCGCGAATTGCGGTATCCCAGTCGATTTCTTCAAAAGATCCATCAGGGCGTCGGCGCATGGGACTGGTCAGACGATCTTTACCATTTTGATAGAAATCCAACCCCGAGGCTTTTTGACACAAGTATCCGGCACTGGCTGGGTGCGCCTTGTCACCCCGAGTACGAACAATATGCTGCTCATCGGCATCAAGCTGAACCTCAATGCCACAGTTGCATTCACACAATATACAAGCGCTTTGCTTCCAGTCAGT
>JBALVT010000292.1:0-2304 GCA_036961345.1 Halioglobus sp. | reverse complement strand
CGAGTGTTTTGTGATTGGCCAAAGAATTCTGGTGGTGTTAAACGGATAAGGAGCCAGTCAGTCGCCCATCCCGCTTCAGCAATGCCTCAACCGCCATGCCGTAATCGCAGGTTTCCCCACGCCAGCGGGTGACAGCGGTTGTGGTGGTCACCGCAGGCGCGGTATCCAATAGGGCGTCCGCAGCCGTTTTCGCCGCCAGTGCAGGAAACTGGGGAAAGAAACTGGTTTCAATTCGCATGCCCTCAGGCGTTGAAAATACGATTTTCGGTTCACTGGTCGCCGCTGCGCGCTCAACGTGAATGCTGAAAGAACCTCGGTGCAATGAGGTGTGGTGGTGTCTGCAGAGATGGATCAAATTGTCCATACAGGTCTCGCCTCCATCCACCCAGTGCTCTATATGATGAGCATCCAGATTTCGGGACTGGCAACAACCCGGAAAACGGCAGGTGGCATCCCTGAGGCTCAAAGCCCGCTTGATGGCGGCCGGAACAGTGCGAGATCGGCGACCAATATTAAGTACCTTGCCGCGCTCATCCTCCAATACAGTCACCAGGGTAGCGTCACAGGCCAGACGCTTAGCGGTTTTCGGTGAAATCCAGTGTTTGTTATCCAGATCACAGCGGGCCGCCCCCTGATGCCCCTGGCAGCTATGCTGCCGCAGCGTATTGATATCCACATGTAGCATCACCTGACAGTGTTCAGAACCTTTTAACCCCTGAAAGCCAGTGTTTTGATCACAGGTAGCGAGAAAGTGCTGCACCACCGAAACCAGTGCATCTGCGCGGGTTTGCGCATAGGTATTGTGCACCGCAGAATCGGTTAGAGCGTTAGTCGGTGTGTCGGAAGACGTCTCCGCGGAGACGTCTTTGAGTTTCTGCTTCTGTAATTCTTGCTGCAGGGGTGCGGCCACCGCTTCAATGGCTTTAACCACAAAAGAACCGGCTTCGGCAGGTAGCCTGGCATGAATAACCCAGCTGCCATCTTCATCCTGGTAATACAACAGCTCGCGTGCCCGAGCCTGATCGCACTCCGCCGTGTCTTGGTCGGCGCACTGCACGTTCTTATATTTTCCCACGACCTTTTCCACATGACTGGCGGTGCCATACTGCGCGATGGTTAACAGAAAGTCTTCATTTTCTGGCGTTGCGACGCGTGACATGGCGCGCACTTTTGAATAGCTGATTTCTCCGGTAGCGAAGGAGGAATCGATCAGCGGCAGCGTTTCAAGGCAATGCGCTACCCGCACCTTTTCCCTGGCGGCGCCCAAAGCAATGCCACACTTCCAATTCAGCCAGTGGGCACAGGACCGAACCGTGCCGCCTTCGCTCCACGCTTTGCGATCATCAAAGCGGGCGATGAGCTTGAGCATCTGGTAATTGGCGGCGTTGATCTGACCGGCCAGAAGGGTGATTTGTTCGCCGAGTTGATGAGCATCATCGGCGTCAGATACAGGGGGAAAGGTCGCTAAATCATCCATGGCAGACACCTCGATATACTGTATATATGTACAGTATATTTTACGCTCATGGGGTTAGGTGATCAAGGGCTTTTTTGCGTATGTATCACAACCCTAACGCATGTGTGTATCATCCCAAGTGATCCCAAAGAGGAGTGTTTGCATGTTGAACTGGTTCAAGCGAAAGCCTGAGAAGGAAGAAGACAAAACCTACTGTGGTTTCATCCTGATGCGGTCAGATTGGTACAAAAAACAAGTCGAAGACGGGCTGATCGATCATACGAACAGCTTGGCAGAACTGGAAGCCCAGGGTTACAAAAATGTTAAGTGTGTGGGCGCGGCTACCGGGCCCAAACCCGAGTAGACTCGGCTGGAGCTGCCAGTCTGGGCGCGGTGACAATTGCTATGCGTGCCGACTGCTACGCTAGTACTTTTTTAGGGCAATTTTTTTCCCAAAACCACCCTTTAAATAGTTTCACGAGACCTGTTGCCTAACAGCTAGTTATACGGAAGGGTCTATATAACACCCGTTCCGTGTATGCAAAATGGGCGCTGAAAGATTTTCTTTGCAAATCAACAACGATAAGGATATCGGCGATCAGTTTTATGACCGCTTTTGATTCCGAGCGGAAATTGGGAATGTTGTCAGTACCCGGCGAAGGGTTAGTTCGCGTTCGCGCAAACTACCCAAGTTGAGCCGGCGGCACTGAAAGTGCTTCCACCGCTTCTGTAGCGGACCTCCCAGCCACCGCCGTTAGCACGCGGGACACTGCTGTCCAAAAACCAAGTCGGATCGCCCACCGTTCCCCCTCCACCCAAAGCCCGCTTGCCAGCAGGACAGAACACCT
>JBALVT010000291.1:0-2462 GCA_036961345.1 Halioglobus sp. | reverse complement strand
GCAGCCCCCGTCTGTCTTTACCCCCTTTGGTTGGAACCCCACGCCCTCAGGGGGTAAAGACAGACGGGAACTGCTACTCATCGTGGTTACCCCGAATCCAGTAGGATTAGCTCGTAGCTAGCGGTCCCTGCATCTAGACATCCCCTGAGGGCGTGGGGTTCCAACTGAAGGGGATGTCTAGATGCAGGGAACGCGGGACAGTCGTCTGGGATTAAAGTAAGCGCCATTCCGCTCAAGTACTCTGCCGATGTAAAACAGTGGACCGAATCCGACTAAGGAAAAAGCTGTAGCGTCAGAGACTGTATATTCCTGCTCCATTCGGACAAGGGCATTTCCGGCAATAAAACAAGCTGCTTACTGCTCACGTCCTTAACCCCCGGCCTATCCAGGGAAAGCGCGCACCACTGGCCGCGGCAACGCAGCGCCACAGTCAGGTACTCTTCTTTATAGTGTTGCGCAGAAGCCCGCAGGGTCCTGGATTCGCTGGCGCCCACTGGCCCCGCTATTATAACGGCCCCGAGACGCGCGCTTGCAGCCTTATGGATCTGGTCCACAAGCCAAACAGGTGACACCTCAGCTGGAATAGACATTCCGCTATCGACTCGAAAAACCGGCTGCTCGATATGAATCCGGGTTTCGCCGGGAGACAGCGGGACCAGCAAAACAGACACAAGCAATACCAATGCGGTGACCAGGCCGAAAAGGTAAATCGTATTCAGGCGAGCAAACAGTCCACGCCAGGACGCCAGTTTGTTGAGCCGAAACGGGCGCAAACGAGAACGACTCCCTCGCTGTAAATCTGTCGGCACTGCAGGCGGTAAATCTTCCAAAGACTCCTTTCTAAAAAAAGGCCGGGCTACCGATAATAAGCTGCCAGAAGCCGACAAAGGTAATTTTTTGACGATGCTTCTGAGCTGATACCGAACCGGCTGTGTATCGCGGGGCCTAAGTGCGGGATCTTTTTGCAGCAGGGACTCCACGAGCTGCCCTAGCCCATCAGGTAAATCAGGAAGCAATTCCTCGACCGGGGTAGGCATCTCCTCCAGCAGCGCCCGAGCATCAAGCTGGCCATTAATAACAAATGGTGACCGCCCCGTTAGCATGCGGTACATAAGGCAACCCAAAGCAAAAAGGTCAGAACGCACATCCATGGGTAGGCCGAGATACTGCTCTGGCGAAACACTGCTGGCGCTACCAGCCTCGCGCAGATCGTCAGCCGAGTGGTCTCTACTTCGAGATATGCCAAAATCAGTAAGCTTGACTCGGCCAGAAGAGGTGACCAGAACATTGCGAGCTTTTACATCACCATGAGTAATATGCTGTTGTCGCGCAGACGCCAATGCTCCGGCAAGGTCGGTGGCAATGGTCAGCACATGGGCAACTGACAATCGAACATTGCCCAGTAATTCCTCCAGATCAACTCCGGGGACGTATTCCATAATGAGCGCAATATTATCCGAGCCCACTACAAGATCATAGATCTGTACGACCTTGGGGCTATCGATACTGGCAATCAATTGTGCCTCTCGAAGCTGTTGCTTTGAAGCAACACTGGAATCAGCGGTATGCTGCACCTTAATCGCCACCTGCCTTTGCAGGCGACTGTCATAGCCCAAATAAACAGTTCCATAGCCACCGGTGTTAATCAAACGCAACACTCGATAATGGCCAATTCTTGCTGAAATCGTCACCTGGACTAATCTCGTACTTTGCCCGCAGACCGCAGGCGGAACCTTAAGCCACTACTGGAAACTTTCAAGATCAACGCAGCCTGCTTTAAATCCCCCCCACAGGCCTCAAGTGTCGAGCGAATCTCATCCTGAGGAACCTCTCCGGCAATACGAAGAATGGATGATTCACCAATTCGGCGATAAACCGCGGTTCGGGAAATTTTCAACAAGGTAGCAGCGCTCGTGGGCTCATACAAACAGGCCGCCATAGCGTCGAGAAATTCTTGCTCGCTGACATCAGCGCTCTTTCGCATGATTTCGTTCACAGGTGTTTTGACATTTTCTACAACCAACATTTTTTCACGCAGGACTTCGGGAAACACCAAATCCTGGGCACTGGCCAAGCTTATCTGGCGAGCGTAATTTGCCAGTTGGCGAACATTCCCGGGCCAGTCAAACAATACAAATGCGTGAAACAGATTAGCCCACTGTGCCACTTCATGTCGGTCACCATCCGGGCGAGGCAGAATGTGCGTAGCATCAGTTTCACTCAAAAAGTCCCGGAGAAAAATCCACAGTAACTCACCAATATCTTCCTGGCGTTTACGCAAAGGCTGTAAGAAAATTTCACAGCCTCCGAGACGATGTCGCAAGGCCGCCTTGAAATCACTGCCCCCATCGATGGGGGCATCCGTCGCAGCCACCACACGGATATTGACCCTACGAACACGACCCCCAACAGGCTGAATCTCGCGCTCCTGCAAGGCACGTAATAATTGCGCCTGAATTTCC
>JBALVT010000290.1:0-2504 GCA_036961345.1 Halioglobus sp. | reverse complement strand
ACGCAAATCCTTCTCTGAGATCATGGATATCTACGCCTTCCGCATCGTCGTAGATTCGGTTGATACCTGCTACCGCGTCCTTGGCTGCGTGCACAGTTTGTATAAACCTGTGCCTGGCGAATTCAAAGATTATATCGCTATTCCCAAGGCCAACGGCTATCAATCGCTGCACACCGTGCTAATGGGAATGCACGGCGTGCCGATTGAGATCCAGATCCGTACGCTGGAAATGGAAGAAATGGCCAACAATGGCATCGCAGCCCATTGGCTTTACAAGAGTGACAGCCAATCTGCCAATGGCAGCCATGCCCGGGCCCGGCAGTGGGTTCAGGGCCTATTGGAGATGCAACAGCGAGCAGGTAATTCCCTGGAATTTATCGAGAGCGTTAAAATCGACCTGTTCCCGGACGAAATTTATGTGTTCACCCCCAAAGGTCGAATTCTCGAACTGCCCCGTAACTCAACCGCAGTAGATTTCGCCTACGCCGTGCACACCGATGTGGGTAACAGCTGCGTTGCCTGCCGAATAAATCGTAGGCTGGCCCCTCTGTCCGAGCCATTGCAAAGTGGGCACACCGTTGAAATCCTCACCGCGCCAGGTGCACGGCCTAATCCCTCCTGGTTTAACTACGCGGTAACGGCAAAAGCCAGGTCCAATATCCGTCACTTCCTTAAACATCAAACTCGCGATGATTCTGTAACACTGGGACAACGGTTATTGGAAAAGGCGCTGCTGACTTTGGGCAGTAAATTGGAAGATCTAGCCGAGGAACAATTGCAGGACTATTTGTCCGAGCACAACTACGCCGAACTGGCGGACCTGATGGAAGATGTCGCCAGAGGAAACCGGCTGCCGGGAATCACCGCCCAACAAATCCTCGGAGGCGGAGCCACCCAGCCAGGCTCGATCTCGGGCGGCACGACCCAGCCAGTGGCAATTCGCGGCACCGAAGGTTTCATGGTCAGTTATGCAAACTGCTGCCACCCCATACCCGGCGATGCGATCGAGGGTTATTTAAGTTCGGAAAAAGGCATGGTTGTACACCGTGAAACCTGTAACAACCTGGCCGATATGCGAGACAATCGCGAACGGCTTGTGGCGCTGCGCTGGGACGGTCTTGTAGAGGGCGAGTACGCTGCTGAACTGCGTATAGAAGTCGAAAACAGGCGCGGCATGATCGCTGTCCTCGCTACAAGAATCAACAGCATGGATGTAAACATAGACAAGATTTCCACCGAAGACAAAGACTACCAATTCACCTATGTCGATCTCGCCATGCAGGTCAAAAACCGCGTACACCTGGCCAAAATCATGAAGCGACTGCGCACCCTCAGCTCTGTACGCAAAGTCATCAGAGTAACCAATTGATCGGTGCCAGCTGCATTATCACAGGAGAAAACCATTGAGTAATCGCGCTATTATTTCCACCCCCGATGCACCACAAGCCATCGGCCCATACTCCCAGGCGACAAAAGTTGGCAATACCGTTTGGTTGTCCGGGCAGATACCGCTGGTACCTGAAACCATGGAAGTCATAGAAGGGGATATAAGCGCTCAGGCTACCCAGGTATTTAACAATCTCGCGGCCGTTGCAAATGCCGCAGGCGGGCGCCTCAATGACGCCGTTAAAATCAATATATCACTGACAGACCTGGCAGATTTTGCCGCCGTAAACGAGGTCATGGCCACTTTTCTGGAAGCCCCGTATCCAGCCCGTGCCTGTGTACAGGTCGCTGCCCTGCCCAAAGGCGTGGCGATTGAAATAGAGGCTATTCTTTCGGTCTAGCGTCCCTTGAGGCCAATACAGCGCCATAACCGGCCCGGTATCCACCGTATTGCATTGTATAGCCACTTTCTAACATCCGCCGGTTGCTACAACGTTTGTGGCCCACACTGCGCATTCCACCAGAATCCACTTCGCTAAGCTCCGCATCCGGGTTTATCTTGCGCGCCAACCACCGCTCCACCTCATGACCGGGCACCGGTTGGCTGTCTACCCCGATATAAATGGATTGGCGTTGCGCGGGTGCCAGAGCGAGCAAGTGCGCAATAAAACCAGCACAGTCGTCGCGATGGATACGATTGCTATACTTCAGCGGTGTCGGGGAACAAATTTCACCGCGACCAAGTCGTGTGATGAGCCGGCCCTGGGGATCACCGTAAATTCCGGCAAATCTGACAATGCAGTACGGATGACCAGAGTTTTGCAGCAGCATCTCGGCTTCAATAATCGCTTTCGCCGCGTAACCGACCTGGGCCAGATGACTATCTTCATCGACCCACCCGCCGTCTCGCTCGGCAAAAACGCGGGTACTGGACACCATGAAGATGGCTTTTGGTTGGTGAGCGCCCAACCCGGACAACACATTGGCCATCGCCCGAGGAAAACCCTGCTGATAACCTTCGGCCGAGAACTGTGACGGTTTCAGCGTCACCAACAAATAATCCGGCGCCGAGTCCTCAAGAAACGTGAGACTGCCCTCCTCGCAATAATCGGCCGCAT
>JBALVT010000028.1:0-30160 GCA_036961345.1 Halioglobus sp. | reverse complement strand
CATGGCGAGCGTCTTTGCGCAGCCGGGTGCCTTCACAGTCGGGGCAAGGTTGGGTTGCCAAAAATTTTGCCAGGTCCTCACGCACAGATTGGGAATCAGTATCCCGGTAGCGGCGCTCCATATTGGGCAGAATTCCCTCAAACGGGTGGGTTCGTTTGAAAATGTCACCTCGATCGTTAACGTAGGAAAAGGCAATTTCCTCTTTGCCGCTGCCTTGCAGAATGATTTCCCGGTGTTTTTTCTTGAGGGTTTCAAATGGAGCGTCTATATCGAAGTCATAGTGGCTGGCGAGGGAAGTAAGCATGTGGAAGTAATAAACGTTGCGCCTATCCCAGCCCCTGATCGCGCCTTCCGCGAGGCTGGCATCCGGGTGTAGCACGATTCGGTCGGAGTCGAAGTATTGCTTCATGCCAAGACCGTCACAGCCGCTGCATGCACCTGCGGGGTTGTTAAAGGAGAATAGCCGCGGTTCGAGTTCATCAATACTGTGCCCGCAGGTAGGACATGCGAAGCGAGCGGAAAAGCTTAAATCTTCAGCTTCGCCATCCATATAGCTTATTGCTGTTAGTCCGTCTGTTAAAGCCAGAGCGGTTTCGAAGGACTCCGCGAGCCTGATGCCCAGGTCTTCACGAACCTTAAAGCGGTCGATTACAACTTCAATACGGTGTTTCTTTTTTTTGTCCAATTCGGGGATATCGTCAAGATCGGTGACAATACCGTCAATTCGAGCTCTTACAAAGCCAGATGCTCGAAGTTCCTCAAAAATATGTAAGTGTTCACCCTTTCGATCTCTCACCACGGGCGCCAGCATCATTAATTTGGTGCCTTCGGGCATTGCCAGGACAATATCGACCATCTGCGAGACTGTTTGCGCCCTGAGGCTGATGTTGTGGTCCGGGCAGCGTGGTTCTCCCACTCTGGCATACAGTAGGCGCAAATAGTCGTAGATTTCGGTGATGGTTCCTACGGTGGACCTTGGGTTGTGAGACGTAGATTTTTGTTCGATAGAGATGGCGGGTGAAAGCCCCTCTATATGGTCCATATCCGGCTTCTCCATTATGGAGAGGAATTGTCTGGCATAAGTCGACAGAGACTCTACATAACGGCGCTGGCCCTCTGCATAGAGCGTGTCAAAAGCCAGGGAAGACTTCCCCGAACCTGACAGCCCCGTTATGACCACCAATTGGTCTCGGGGAATATCCAGGTCGATATTCTTAAGATTGTGTGTGCGTGCACCGCGCACTTGAATTGTCTTCATGGGTCACCCTGATCCAGCGCTAGAACGAAAAACAGAGCAGTATAGGCGCAGCACGGGCCATGAGGCAAAGGTGAAAGTGTATGATTTTCCCTGCGGCGGGCATCTCGATACCCTGAGTCACTCGAAACTGCTATTATGCGCCCGCATTCTTGAAGACCAATCCTGTGATCACTGAAAACCCCATGACAGCGCTGGAACGGCGCACGGTAAGCTCACTCGCGCTTCTGTACAGCTTTCGTATGCTGGGGTTATTTATGGTGTTGCCTTTATTGGCCCTATACGCAATCGACCTGCCCGGTGCCAGTCCCTCCTTGATAGGCCTCGCGCTGGGGATATACGGTCTTAGTCAGGCATTATTACAAATTCCTTTTGGTTGGCTGTCCGATCGTATCGGGCGCAAACCGGTTATCGTTGGCGGACTTGTGTTATTTGCGATGGGTAGCCTGGTGGCAGCGACTGCGGACAGTATTACCGGTGTTGTTCTAGGGCGGGCGCTACAGGGGGCAGGCGCTATTGCGGCGACGATTATGGCCATGCTTGCAGATCTGACCCGCGAAGAACAACGCACCAAAGCGATGGCCGTTGTCGGCATCAGTATTGGCTTCTCCTTCGCATTAGCCTTGGTGCTTGGCCCTTTAGTGGCAGCCAGAGGAGGCCTGGCCGGCGTTTTTTATCTTACGGCGATTTTGGCAATTGCAGGTATCGTCCTGGTGATTTGGCGAGTGCCTACACCGCCTGTGGTTGATGGGAGTCATGAGGACACTGGGGCTTTGCCTGCTCTTTTGGGGCGAAGCGTCAGGGATATGCGCCTTATGCGTTTGAATTTTGGCGTTTTTGTCCTGCACTTTGTACTAATGGCCTGTTTTCTGGTTGTTCCTCAATTACTGGAGTCTGCTGCCGGTATAGCCAAAGAGCAGCACTGGCAGGTCTATCTGATAGTTCTGGCGCTGTCGGTCATCGCCATGGCCCCCATGATGCGCAGCGCTGAGCGAGGCGGCAAGCCACAGAGTATCTTTGCTTTGGGTATCGCCTTGTTGCTGGTGGCTCTCGCGCTTTTGGGTTTTGCGTCCCAAACGGCTCTGATATATCTGGGAATGTGGATGTTTTTTACCGGCTTTAACTATCTCGAAGCCACTTTGCCTTCTCTGGTGAGTAAAACTGTTTTTGCCGGTGGCAAGGGCACGGCACTGGGTGTGTATTCTACTTGCCAGTTCCTGGGTGCCTTTGCCGGTGGCGCATTAGGTGGTTGGGTTATACAACATGGTTCCGCTTCAGCATTGTTTTATATGTGTCTCTTTTTGCTCGGCGTGTGGTTGTGGGTAGCATTTCCGTCGAATCAGGTTATTCGTGACGAGGTAAATCCAGCTCATAGCTGATGACAGGTCGCCGGGAGAGCCGAGTCTACCCTCTCTAATTGATCGATTTTGGAGGCCATTGATGTCGCAATTGGCAGGCGGGATTGTTATAGTCAGACGCTTGTAAATTATCTTTTTATCTCGCTATTTTTGAAAAACAAATGAGGAATTTTTATGGCTTCACGGGGTGTGAACAAAGTCATTCTTGTTGGAAATCTGGGCAATGACCCTGAATCCAGATTCTTGCCGTCTGGCGGCGCAGTCACCAATATTACCGTGGCCACTTCCGAGACCTGGAAAGACAAACAATCGGGGCAGCCTCAGGAGCGGACCGAGTGGCACCGGGTGGTATTTTTTAATCGATTGGCTGAAATCGCCAGTGAATATCTGCGAAAGGGCTCTAAAGTCTACCTCGAGGGGTCATTACGTACCCGGAAATGGCAGGATAAGTCAGGCCAGGACCGCTATACCACGGAGATTGTGGCAGGTGAAATGCAGATGTTGGATAGCCGGGGAGGAGGTCAATCTGGTGGTCAGTCCGGTGGCCAATCCGGTGCCCAATCCGGTGCCCAATCCGGTGCCCAATCCGGTGGCCAATCTGGTCAGTCCGGTGGTGGTTTTCAGCCGCAGGGCGACTACAACCAGAGCAGCCCGCAATCCGCAGCTGCGCCCAGCGCCGCCAAACCCAGTTCTCAACCGGAGGACTTTGGCGATTTTAATGACGATATTCCGTTCTAGCGGACACAATTGGACATAGTCGCTATCTGAACATTTAATATCTCGAATTCTAGCAGGCACTAAGTGCGCGTATTGGTCATAGGCTCGGATACTCCCGTGGGGAAGGCATTGCAGGATTTCCTGAGACGCCGTGGCGAACATGTGGAAGTACTCTCAAGTGCCGACAGCCGCTGGAAGAGTGAGCGGCGCACCAAGAAGGCATTGGTCAGGGCTGCTTGTGAATTTGTTGTAGATACCCGTATTCAGGCCGCGGCTGACGGTGGTGATCCTGTTCATGAATCGGATCTTGATCGCACGCTTTGGATCGCAAAATCTTGCCAGAAAAACAAGATGGCCTATTTTTATCTGTCTAGTGCGAGGGTTTTTTCGGGTGAATTGGGGCGTCTTTATAGCGAAGATGACATTCCGGACAATGGAGAGAGTTTGGGCAAATTACTGCTCAGGGCAGAGTCTTCAGTTCGAGTAAACTGTGAAAACCACGTGATTTTGCGCCTTGGACCGATTTTCTCGTATAGGGGTGTGAACGTTTTAACCCATATGCTGGGGCAGCTTACGGCCGGAGGAACCTTGCAATTGGAAGATCATTTACAGGGCTGTCCTGTCGCGGCGAGTGACGCAGCGCGCGTGGCGTCCGGTATGTTGGATCAATTTAGCACCGGCGCACAAACCTGGGGTATTTTTCACTACAGCAGTTCTGATTCTACCAATTGTTATCAATTTGCAGAGGTGCTGCTGGCATCGGCATCCCAGTTCTCTGAGTTTTCAGCCCAGGCGGTGGAACTGATTAGACACGAGGTTCCCAGGCGTCACTTAGACAGGTCGCTGAACTGTTCGCGCTTGCGCAACACCTTTGCCATAAAGCAGAACCCGTGGCGTGGATCTATAGCGGATACTGTAAAACAGTATTTTGAGTCGCAAACCCAAATTGAGTAATTACCATGGCTAAAGCTACCGATGAGACCCCGCAATCCTTAAATATCGCCGTATTAACAGTCTCGGATACGCGCAGCGAGGCCGATGATACCTCCGGCCAGTTTCTGGTAAGTGCCCTTGAGAGTGCGGGCCATGGCACTGCTGATAAACACATTGTTATCGATGATATCTACCAGATTCGAGCGGTACTCTCTCGGTGGATAGCAGCCCAGGAGGTGGACGCTATCCTTATTACTGGTGGCACTGGTTTCTCCGGTAGAGACTCTACACCCGAAGCAGTACGACCATTGTTTGACAAAGATATCGATGGTTTTGGCGAGGTGTTCAGGACACTGTCCTATGAGGAGATCGGCTCCTCCACAATTCAGTCACGCGCACTGGCAGGGTTTGCTAACCAAACAGTCATTTTTTGCATGCCGGGCTCCACCGGAGCCTGTCGTACGGCCTGGAACGGTGTTATACGCGATCAGTTGGACAGCAGCTATCGACCCTGTAATTTTGTGGGTGTCATGAATGTCCGGGAGCGGCAAGATTGAGCGAACTCGTTAGTGTAGAGGAGGCGCTGAGGCGTATTTTGTCCAAAGCAGCTCCGCAGCGTCCTGTGATCCGTCGGTCCTTGCTGGACGCCCTTGGCTGTGTGCTGGCAGAAGAGATTATTTCGCCGATCGCAGTGCCGCTTAACGACAACAGCGCAATGGATGGCTACGCTCTACGCGCTGCTGATGCTGGGCAGGCACTACCTGTCGTTCAACGCATTCCAGCCGGTAGCGTAGGGGACAGACTTGAGAAAGGTCAGGCGGCGCGAATTTTCACCGGGGCGGACATACCTGACGGCGCCGACTCAGTCGTTATGCAAGAAAACTGTGCGTTAGTCGGCGGCAGACTAACTATAGATGGCGAAGTGCATGTCGGACAAAATGTAAGATCCCGGGGTCAGGATATCGCCTCCGGTGAAACAGTCCTGTCCTGCGGCAGAGTATTACAGCCCCAGGACCTTGGTTTACTGGCATCGGTAGGGGCCAGCGAAGTGTCTGTCTTCAAGCCGTTGCGCGTTGCGATACTGTCAACCGGCGATGAGTTGCTAGAACCCGGGGACGGCCCACTGCAGAGCGGGCAGCTCTACAACTCCAATCGCTATACCCTTGCCGGATTGCTTCGCAATATGAATTGTGAGGTCGTTGACGGCGGAATAATCCCCGATGATCCAATACAAACAGCCCACGCACTGCAGCAAGCCGCTGAAAACTCAGATTGTGTTATATCTTCAGGCGGCGTATCCGTCGGAGAGGAAGATCATGTGAAGGCACAGGTTGAACATCTTGGGCACCTGGACCTTTGGAAGCTTGCCATTAAGCCCGGGAAGCCCCTGGCTTTTGGTAGCATTGGTAGTACTCCCTTCTTCGGGTTGCCGGGAAATCCTTCCTCCGTATTTGTCACGTTTTGTATTGTCACCAAACCCTACTTGCGCAAGCTGCAGGGCGTGGTTGAAAAGGAAGTGCCGAGAATGACAGCTCGCGCCGGCTTTGGAAGGGATAAGCCCCAGAAACGGCAGGAGTATTTACGGGTGGAAATTTGTGATTCTGAAAATGGCCTAACCGCTACGGCGTTTAATAATCAAAGTTCTGGCGTTCTGAGTTCTATCAGTCGTTCGAATGCTCTGGCGGTTATTCCTGTTGGTGCGACAATTGAATACGGGGATGAAGTCGAAATAATCCCATTGAAAAACTTAACGGCCTAGGTGCCGGTTCGAGCGTGCCGGCTTGTAAGTCTGGCACTCTTTTTTTGTTAGCGAGGGCCTACGATGTCTAAATTTTTGTTGATCTTATTTGGTGTTCCAATTTTACTGGTGGTGGTCGCAGCGCTACTGATCCCTCTGCTGATCGATGAAGAGCAACTACTGGACATCGCGGCCACCGCGCTAAAAGAAGAAACAGGTGCGGTTCTTACCGTCGATGGCGAAGCCAGTATTTCGATTTTCCCCCGAATATCGGTAGACCTGAACGATACCCGCATCGTAATGCCGGGTGATCAAGAAGTGGATGCAAGGGCCAAATTCCTGGCCATCGGATTGGAATTGATGCCGCTGTTTTCGGGCAATATTGAAATCGGCGATATAGTGGTGGATGGTCTCAAAGCCCAGGTGAAATCGGCGCCCGAAGAGCCCGCGCTGGATACCGGCTCTCTTACCGATGAGCAGTTGGACGACTTTTACGCCCAGCGGCGCAAAGAATTACAAAACGCGGAGCAGGCAGTGGGGCAAGAAGCGATCATTGCCGTACCCCTGGCGCTAAATGTGCGGAGATTGTTGGTCACTAACTCGATGCTTGAAATGGTAGATGGAGAAACAGGTGACCGGTCTCGTTTGAAAATAATCAGCCTGGAGGCTAAAGATCTCAATCTTGACGACCGGGCGATCCCCTTGGCGCTTAGTTTGCAGCTTGAGGCAGACGACGAGTCGGCGCCGATTGATGTGGATGTTTCTGGCAGTGTAAGCATTAGTTCAAACAGTCAGATATTAACGCTCGACAGTATTGAGATTGAGGTGAATGGGGTCTTGGCAGAGCCTGTGAAGTTGCAAACCGCTGGTAGTGTAGACTTAATGAAGCAGGTTGCCGACCTTCAGCTAGAGCTGTTAATAGGCCCGACTCGGGGTGAAGGTTCGGTCCGTTATGCCAATTTTGAAACACCCAAAATAGACGCCGATTTACACCTCAATCAATTTGACCCCGCTTTGCTGGCACTGGCAGGCCCGGACGCTGCGGCAGCCGATGAGGGTACTCCCAAAGCAGATTCTGATGATCCAGGTAATGATCCGTTGCCATTGGATGCTATTCGCGCCATTGATACCCGCGCAGTACTGTTAATTGACAGCGCAAACTTCTCCGGACATGTGGTTGAAAAAGTGCAGGTAAGGCTTCGCGCCGTTGATGGAATCGTTAAGCTGAACAAACTCACCGGCAAGGTTCATGGTGGCAAGTTGGACATGAAGGCAACATTCAACGGACAACATAACAAGGCGGTACTGAATACCAAAGGCGGCGTGGAAGGTATGAAAATTGCGAAAGCGCTCAAGGCCATGGAATCGGAGCCTGTCGCGACAGGTAAGGCCAATCTACAGTGGCAGCTCAAAGGGAGCGGTAGTACCAGTAATGAGCTGGTCTCTGCCTTGAATGGCCCCATAGACCTGTTAACAAGTGATGTGGTTTTGCAAAGTTTGAGTGTCGAAAAAATGCTCTGCGAAGCGGTGGCGCTAATCAATGGTGAGTCGCTATCCAAAAAACTCCCCGAGGTGAGCCGATTCGAAACGCTTTCAATGAAAATGAATATGGGCAAGGGTGAATTACGGCTCAAGCCGCTGCGCGCTGAACTGGCTCATGTAAAGTTGCAGGGCGTTGGCTCTATGGATATTTTGGCGCAGGATTTTTCGGCGACCTTCACGGCATCACTATCGCCGACGCTTAAAAAGCTTGACCCGGCCTGCAGAGTAAATGAGAGGCTATCGGGTATTGATTGGCCAGTAACATGCGAAGGAAATATTGCCGGTGATCCCGGTGAGTGGTGTGGTGTGCAAAGCCAAAAAATTATTCAGGATATGGCGACCAAAGAAGTGCAAAGGACGGTAGAAAAAGAAGCCGGTCGATATTTGGAAAAGCTGTTCAAATGATAGTTTTTTCGCCATAAACCCGCATTGGCTCTTAGTGTTCGGGTTCATACTTGTAACCGGCACCGTAGACTGAAAAGATCACTTCGGCGCCCGGCAGGTGATATTGCAGTTTTTTTCGCAGCTTTTTTACATGGCTATCGATGGTTCTGTCGCTCACCACCCGGTAGTCGCTGTAAATTCCAGACATGATTTGTTCTCTGGAATATATACGACCGGGTTCTTCAAATAGCAAACTAAAAAGCTGAAATTCGACAACGGTCAGGCCGGCGTTTGCGCCGTTCACTATGACCTTCATTCCCGGTTGATCCAGTTCGATAGGGGACGCCTGAGTCGTAAGGTCTACGCTGGTGCGCCTCATTATGGCCTTAACACGTGCCACGACCTCACGGGGACTGAATGGCTTGCAGATGTAATCATCGGCGCCCAGCTCAAGCCCCAAAAGCCGATCTATCTCCTCTACTCTGGCGGTTATCATTATGATAGGTACATTGGAGAATGATCGGACTTCTTTGCATATTTCCAGACCGTCCTTGCCGGGCAACATCAAATCGAGCAAAACCAGGCGGGGGTTGCTTGCCTGAATACTTGGCACCGCCTCCAGACCGTTATTGACTATCAGGGTGTTAAAGCTGGAGGCGCGCAGATAATCCTGTAGTAAATTGGCGATTTCAGGCTCGTCTTCAACGATCAGTATCAGCGCATTGTTTTCGCTAGCAGATTGTTTCACGACATTATCCCGCGGCCCTATCGATGGGCAATGTTATTGCAATGGCCAACCCACCCAGCGCGGACGGCTGTGCTTCGATGGTGCCTCCGTGAGCGTGAACAATATTCTTGCAGATTGATAAACCCAGGCCCGCGCCGCCGCTCGCTCTGTCCCGGGATTTTTCTACCCTGAATAGGCGTTTGAAAAGCTGCGGTATGTCCTTGTTGTCAACCCCTGGAAAGCTGTCACTAAAGGTGAGCGTTACTTTGCCGGCAGTTCGAGTCGCTGCGATAGACAAATCGCCTGGGGAATCGGTATAACGCAGCGTATTGCTCATTAGATTGGACCAAAGCTGTTGTAGCCGGTCCGGGTCGGCGAAAATGCTTATACCCTTTAGCGCTGCAATGTTTGGGGTCAGCGAAATCCCCTGGGCGGTGAATTTGTGGGAAAACTGCTCCAGGGATTCTTCGACGCTGGACAAGATGTAAATCTGTTCTTTTCTATAGTTCAGTGTGCCCTGGTCTGACAGGGATAATTCGTAGAGGTCATCGATCAGTGACCCTAGATGTAATACTTTGCTGTTGAGAAGTCTGAGTTCCTTGTTGTTGGGTTCTCTTATGCCGTCCAGCATTGCCTCGGTCTGCCCACGTATTACCGCCAGCGGAGTGCGTAGCTCATGGGAAATATCTGACACCCATTGTTTGCGGTCTCTTTCGTTGGATGCAAGCGTCTCAGCCAGGATATTAAAATCTCTAGTGAGTTGTCCCAGCTCGTCCTGGCTATAAATTTCACTTCGTGCGGAGAGATCGCCGCCGGTTAATTCTCGGGTAGCAGCCAGGAGTGAGTTTACGGGGCGTATAAGTTGGCGGGCCAGGGGAATGGCAATCAACAGGCACAAGCTGATGGCGCCCAGGCTAATCATCAACAGGCGATAGCTTTGTTGTTCGATAAAACCTATTTCAACTCTGTTCTCGAGCTCGACGCGGGGCACCAGCCCCAGGAAGCCTACTATCTTTCCGGACACTTCAATCGCTTGCAAATTACCCTGACCTATCTCTTTGTCAGCGGGGGGGCCAATTACGAGGTTGTTGTTTTTGTCCCAAAGGAAGATTCTTGAAGGCAGGCCTCCTGGCTTCCTATCGGGAGGGGGTGGGCTTGAGGAGCGCCCGGGGGGTTCACCGCGACGTGGTGGACGCCTGTTATCACGGTTACCATTTTCCTGCGCCATATGCTCTGTCAGGTTTTCGCGATGTAGTTGTCGCCAAAGTCGGCCATTGCCCTCCAGGGCTTCCCAGCTTTCGGTCTGAGCGTAATACTGGGTAAGTTTCGCATGCAGAGGATCGAGGGCAGTTTGCTCCTGAGCGCTCACATAATCTTTGAAACCACGGTCTAAGCTCCACAGTGTGAACGCTGCCATTGCGACAAGTGAAATTGTCGTGGTTGATAAAAAAGCCAGAATGAGCTTGAGTTTAATCCCTGTCATAAGATCATTATGCAGGCTATCCGGGGGTGAATGCGACTTGGCGGAGGAGAAGTGGCCCAGGTTTCACATTAGTTGCACAGTTATCGCCGATAAATGTCAGCCGTGGTTAGAATTTAGTCGCGGCTAATCTGCTGGAGTAAATACATTTTCGATGTAGCGTCTTCCGCTCATCGACTCTTTATCATCGTACGCATTGGTTTTGTCTCGCTTCGGCAAGGTGACGATTTTATTACCCAGCGGCAGATAGGGGATTTGTTTCAGTATGTGGGAAATGCAATTTAGGTGGGCGGCTTTTTTATCATCGGAGGGAATGATATTCCAGGGACTCTCGGGCGTATCTGTGGCTTCCAGCATGCGATCTCTTGCTTTCGAATAGTCATACCACCTGCGTCTTGCCTCCAGATCCATACCGCTCAGTTTCCACTGTTTGTCCTGGCGTTCAATTCTGTCTCTGAATCTTTTTTCCTGTTCTTTGTTGCTGACCTCCAGCCAGTATTTCAGCAAAATAATGCCGTCCTGAACAAGCTCCCGTTCAAAGTCGGGGGTAGCCGCGAGAAAGCGTGCTGTTTGAGCTTCCGTGCAAAACCCCATGACAGGCTCCACTCCGGCGCGGTTGTACCAGCTGCGGTCGAATATAACGACTTCTCCACCGGCGGGAAACTGTTTGATATAACGTTGGAAATACAGTTGGGATTTCTCTCGATCGCTTGGCGCTGGTAATGCCAGTACTCGAAAGACCCTGGGACTAACTCGTTGGGTAATGGCTTTTATGATACCGCCTTTGCCTGCTGCGTCTCGTCCTTCGAAGACGATGATGACTCTCTGGCCGGTACCTTTGACCCACTCCTGAACTGCCACCAGTTCAGATTGCAGTTTCCGTAATTGTTTCTGGTACTGTTTGTTGTTCAAGGGAACTGCCTCCGGCGCCGATCTTTAGTTGGGAGGATAGACTGGTAGGAGAGCGTTGGCCAGCGGTGAGCTAGCCAGCATACTTCTGGAACACCAGGGAGGCGTTGGTGCCGCCAAAACCAAAACTGTTGGACATTACCCGATTCAAATCGACCTTGTCGTGCCGTGTCACAGCAATGGGCAGACCCTCGGCATCGGGGTCGAGGTTTTCAATATTTGCCGATGCTGCTATGAAACTATTTTGCTGCATTAGCAGGCTATAAATAGCTTCCTGTACGCCGGCTGCGCCCAGGGAGTGGCCCGATAGTGACTTCGTTGAACCGATGATGGGAATGTGATCATTGTTGGCGTAGGCAGTTTTGACGGCTTTGAGTTCCTGCATATCGCCCGCCGGCGTACTTGTTCCATGGGCGTTGATATAGTCTACTGGCCCGTCGACAGTTGCCAGAGCTTGTTGCATACAGCGAACGGCGCCCTCGCCAGAGGGGGAGACCATGTCATAGCCGTCGGAAGTTGCGCCATACCCTACCAGTTCCGCATAAATTTTCGCACCGCGAGCTTTGGCGTGTTCAAGCTCTTCCAGAACCAACATGCCGCCGCCACCGGCGATAACAAAGCCATCTCTGTCGGCGTCATAGGCTCTTGAGGCGCGCTCGGGAGTTTCATTGTATTTGGTAGACAAGGCACCCATGGCGTCAAATAAACTGCTCAACGTCCAGTGTAGCTCTTCGCCACCGCCGGCAAACACAATATCCTGTTTATTAAGTTGGATCTGCTCCATCGCGTTGCCAATGCAGTGAGCACTGGTAGAGCACGCCGATGAGATCGAGTAGTTAACACCCTTTATTTTAAAAGGTGTAGCCAGGCAAGCTGATACGGTACTCCCCATCGTCTGAGTAACCCGGTAAGGGCCCACGCGCCGCAGACCCTTCTCGCGGAGAATATCGGCAGCTTGTGTTTGATTTGCCGAAGATGCGCCGCCGGACCCGGCGATGATGCCTGTTCTAACGTTCGACACATCGGATTCATCAAGACCCGCATCGTCGATGGCCTGCTGCATTGAAATAAAGGCGTAGGCGGCGGCATCTCCCATAAAACGCAACTGCTTGCGGTCGATGAGCTCTTTTGTGTCAATGTCAGGGGCCCCCGCTACATGCGATCGCATGCCAAGATCTATTTGTTCCTGACGCGTGCTGATACCTGAGCGTCCCTCAAAAAGTGCCTCTGTGACAGTTTTTGCATCATTGCCAAGGCAGGAAACAATTCCCAGTCCGGTAACTACTACTCTTCTGGTCATGTGTTACAGCGCCTCCGTAGGTTGAAACAGGCCGACCCGCAGTCCGCCGGCGGTATAAATTTCGCGTCCATCGACCGATACGCTGCCCTCGGCTATGCCCATAATAAGCTTGCGCTCGATAACGCGTTTTACATTGATGTTATAGACCACTTTGGATGAAGTAGGCAGTATTTCGCCGGTGAACTTTACCTCTCCACAACCCAGCGCGCGGCCGCGCCCGGGATTGCCGCGCCATCCCAGAAAAAAACCTACCAACTGCCACATGGCATCCAGACCCAAACAGCCAGGCATAACGGGATCGCTGGGAAAGTGACAGTCGAAAAACCATAGGTCTGGATTGATATCCAGCTCGGCAATAATCTCGCCTTTATCGAATAATCCTCCCTCGGAACTGATATGAGTTATTCTGTCCATCATCAGCATATTGTCGACCGGCAGGCGGGCATTGCCGGGCCCGAATAATCTGCCGTGGCCGCAATCAACCAATTCTTCTTTGGTGTAAGAACTCTTTCCAGTCATAATTTTTCCAGTGTTGGCGGTGAAATGCGTTGTGCTGGCGCTTGAGGTTGCTAGCCAGTCCATTTTAATGGCTCTAGCTCACAAGTCTAGAAGATGTTATGAGAAAGTGGCCATTGCCTCTCTGGCCAATACGGGGGTCTTGGGCTAACATAAGTGACCTATTTAATTTCGTACAGGGAGTAGATCGGCCTGCATTATTGGTTCGGTTAACTCATTGTAAATTCCAGGATTCCGATGTTAGTACCCGTACTTTTGTCTGGCGGTGTCGGCAGTAGATTGTGGCCGGTATCGAGAGAAGCGCACCCCAAACAGTTTTTACCTTTGGCGGGGGAGTTGTCAATGCTGCAGGAAACGCTGCAGCGAACTGCCGATCTGGAGGCATCTGCGCCGGTGGTTGTCTGTAACGAAGAACATCGATTTATGGTTGCAGAACAGTTTCGTCAGATTGACCTGAGGCCGAATGCATTGATTCTTGAGCCTGAGGGGCGTAACACCGCCCCGGCTGTGGCACTGGCGGCGTTGCAGGCGTTGGAAAAAGACCCCGACGCTATCCTTTTGGTGCTTCCTGCCGATCACCTGATTCAAAATATTCCCGCTTTTGTTGCAGCCGTTGACAAGGCCCTGCCACTGGCTCAGGCCGGCCAGTTGATGACATTTGGAGTGGTGCCCACTCAACCAGAGACTGGATATGGTTATATTAAATGTGGCGAGCGGATACGCGATGATCTCTACGCTCTGGAGCGGTTTGTTGAGAAGCCGGATTTAGCCGTTGCGGGAGAGTATGTCGCCAGTGGTGATTACCTGTGGAATAGTGGAATGTTTCTCTTGGGTGCAAACGTCTACCTTGAGGAGTTGCAGCGCTTTGCGCCCGACATGTTAGAAGCTTGTCGCAAAGCAATGGACGGTGCCAGTATGGACCTGGACTTTGTTCGTCCCGAAAAAAATGCTTTTCTGTCGTGCCCCTCAGACAGTATCGATTACGCCGTGATGGAAAAAACAAAGCTGGGCGCTGTGGTGTCTCTCGATTGTGGCTGGAGCGATGTGGGAGCATGGTCAGCATTGTGGGAGGTGGCTTCACGAGATTCACTGGGCAATGCCAGTGTTGGCGACATCATCCTGGACAATTGCAGTAACAGCTACTTCCGCAGTGAATCTCGACTGATTGCGGCAACCGGGGTGGACAACCTGGTTGTCATTGAAACTGCCGATGCGGTGTTGGTTGCCGATCGGGAAAAGGTCCAGGACGTAAAGCGCATTGTCAGTCAACTGAAAGAGGCCAGCAGGCCAGAGGCGTTATTGCACCAAAAGGTTTATCGCCCCTGGGGCTCCTACGAATCTTTGGTCACAGCAGAGCGCTTTCAGGTCAAGCGAATTGTTGTAAACCCGGGGGCTACCCTTTCATTACAGATGCATCATCACCGTGCGGAGCACTGGATTGTTGTGCATGGTACGGCTGAAGTTACCTGTGAGGATAAGGTATTTATGCTCGCTGAAGATGAATCTACCTATATCCCTCTTGGGCACAAACACCGCTTGGGCAACCCGGGTAGAATTCCGCTGGAGTTGATTGAAGTGCAATCCGGGGCTTACCTGGGTGAAGACGATATTGTGCGCTTCGAAGATGTTTATGGGCGCAGTGAGTAATTTGAGGATTTAACTATTACCATGATTAATAAATGTATGTTTCCGGTTGCCGGCTACGGTACCCGCTTTTTGCCCGCCACCAAGAGTATGCCCAAAGAAATGTTACCGGTGGTCAACAAACCGCTGGTTCAATATGGCGTGGAGGAGGCAATTGCCGCCGGGATGAAGACCTGTGCGATGGTGACCGGTAGAGGTAAGCGTGCCATTGCTGATCATTTTGATATCAGCTATGAGTTGGAGCACCAAATCTCTGGCTCAAGCAAGGAGGCGCGTTTGCAGAGCATTCGCGATCTGCTGGATGAAGGCGAGTTTACGATGGTTCGCCAGCGAGAAATGAAAGGTCTTGGACACGCAATACTGACCGGCGAAGCATTAATTGGAAATGAGCCCTTTGGCGTACTACTGTCCGATGATTTGTGTATCAACGAGGGGCCGGGGGTTCTGTCGCAAATGGTTGAGCTGTATCGCCAATTTCGTTGTTCCATCGTGGCGGTGCAGGAAGTCCCCATGAGCGAAGTGCATAAATATGGCGTGATTTCAGGGGAAACGCTAAAAGATGGGTTGTACCGCGTCGACAAAATGGTGGAAAAACCTGCGCAGGAAGATGCGCCATCCAATCTTGCGATTATCGGGCGCTACATTCTTACCCCTGATATTTTCGACATTCTTCGCGACACACCGCCCGGCGCCAATGGTGAGGTGCAAATTACCGATGCACTCATGACTCAGGCGCAAAAAGGTTGTGTTATGGCGTACAAATTTAAAGGTCGCCGTTTTGACTGTGGTAGCGTACCGGGTTTTATTGAAGCGACCAATTTCGTATACGAAAATTACTATAGAGAAATCTGAAGGCGGACAATATTCAGTGGAAGAATTAACCTGTTTCAAGGCCTACGACGTAAGAGGTCGAGTTCCCGATCAGCTCAATGAAGAAATTGCCCGGCGCATCGGGCGAGCATACGCCGAAACAATAAAACCCAGCAAGGTTGTCGTGGGCCAGGATATACGCCTGAGCAGTGAATCCATAAAGGCAGCCCTGGTAAGTGGTCTGATCGAACAGGGTGTGGAGGTCTATGACATCGGTTTGTGTGGCACCGAAGAGATTTATTTTGCAACTTCTCATGCACAAATGGATGGCGGTATTGTTGTAACAGCCAGCCACAATCCCAAAGATTACAATGGCATGAAGTTTGTGCGAGAGGGGTCCAGGCCGATATCCGGAGATACTGGCCTGTTTGATATCAAGCGTTTGGCGCAGCAGAACGATTTTGAGCCGGCTATTGCGCCAGGGTCCTTGCATCCGCTCGACACCTCCGCGGCTTATATTGAGCACCTGCTGTCTTATATCGATGTGAGCGCGCTAAAACCGCTAAAAATTGTGGTCGACGCAGGAAATGGTGGTGCCGGCACAGTTGTAGATTTGCTGGAGCCCCATCTGCCTTTTGAGTTTATCAAAATACATCATGAGCCAGATGGCAACTTTCCCAATGGTGTGCCAAATCCGTTGTTGCCTGAGAACCGTAAGGCGGCGATCGCCGCGGTCCAGCGATACGGTGCCGATTTGGCGATCGGCTGGGATGGCGATTTTGATCGCTGTTTCTTTTTTGATGAGACGGGCAAATTCATCGAGGGTTATTACATCGTGGGTCTGCTTGCCCAGGCTTTTTTGCAGCAGCATCCGGGATCAAAAGTGGTGCACGATCCTCGTTTGGTCTGGAATACCGTCGATATTGTCGAGGCGGCGGATGGACAGGCCGTTCAGAGCAAGACCGGGCATGCGTTTATCAAGGAGCGGATGCGGCTCGAAGATGCCATATACGGCGGAGAAATGAGTGCACATCATTATTTTCGTGATTTTGCTTACTGTGACAGCGGAATGATTCCCTGGTTATTGGTCAGTGGTTTGATGGCGCAGCGAAATTTACCGTTGTCTGCTTTGGTGGCAGAGCGAGAGGCCGCATTTCCCTGTAGTGGTGAGATTAACCGCACAATTGAGTCGCCCGAGCGGGTGCTTGCGAAGGTCGAGGCGGCCTATAGTGATCATGCGCTCTCGATAGAACATGTCGATGGTTTGAGTATGAGTTTTGCCGATTGGCGCTTTAATTTGCGTATGTCCAATACCGAGCCGGTGGTGCGTTTGAATGTCGAAAGTCGCGCAGATGAGGCGTTGATGACCGAAAAAACAAAGGAACTGCTAGCTTTGATGAGCGCCTGAGTACCTGCTTAGTTATCGCGATCCACGGACAGATGTGTAACCTCTTCCATTGCGGTACGGAAGCTGCTGGGAGATAGCGTGGCAAGGCTTTCCAGGGCGCAGTCATGGTGGAATTGAGCGCGAGAGCGTGTATATTCCAGTGCCCCGCATCGCGAGACAGCATTGACGATTTCATCAATGTGTTCAGCACTCTTTTGCGTTATAGCATTCTTTACCAGAGCCTGTTCTTCGGCAGTGCCGTGCTCAAGCGTATAGATAAGAGGCAGTGTTGATTTTCCCTCCGCCAGATCGTCGCCCACGTTTTTGCCCATAGTCTGGGCATCGCCTTCGTAATCGAGTACATCGTCGATCATCTGGAAGGCTATGCCAAGATTCAAACCGAAATTGTGTTGCTGCATTCTTACTTCTTCGCTGGCACCTGCCAACGTGGCCGCGCCATAACATGCTGCGGCGAAGAGAATGGCGGTTTTGCGAGTAATAACATCCAGATACTGTTCTTCAGTGGTGGCTGCATTGCCCGCACGAGTTAGTTGCAGTACTTCACCTTCGGCAATGGTGTTGGTGGTGTCGGCCATATGTTTGAGAATATCCATATTCTCAATCTGTACCAGCAACTGGAATGCGCGCGTATAGAGGAAGTCGCCGACCAAAACACTCGGGGCGTTGCCAAATTCAGCGTTTGCAGTGGGTCGACCTCTTCGCAGGCTCGAAATATCCACCACATCGTCGTGCAGCAAAGTAGCGGTATGAATGAATTCTATGACCGCTGCAAATTTAATGGCCTTATCGCCCTGATGGTTTTGCGCGGCGGTGCTAAGCAGTACCAGTAGCGGGCGCAGGCGTTTGCCTCCCGCATCCACAATATAATGGCCAATGTTCTCGACCATGGGTACGTTGGAGTGAAGTTGCTCGATAATGAGCTGGTTTACCGCCTCAAATTCCTTGGCGACGGTTGCGCGAATATTTTGCATGTAACAGTTTAGTTCCTTCAGTGCCGGCGAATGCTAGGGTGTGGCCGTGTGAGTGTCAAGTTGCAGAGGGCCAGGTGGCGCTCTAAGTTATTGTTTAATAGGAATAAGACTTGCCGAGGCGGGGGTATTTGAGTAGAATCGCCGCCCTCTGTCCGCTACTGTGCCTGATTGGTTTTGCGGACAGTTGTAAACTAGAGTTTGTGCCTGGCTCTGCCCCCTTGATTTATAAGGGTTTTTTTCAACAGCGAGCAGGCTAATTAAACGGAGTATGAAATGTACGCAGTGATTGAAAGCGGTGGCAAACAGCACCGTGTTGTGGAGGGGGAAACCCTCAAGTTGGAAAAAATAGAGACCGCCACAGGTGAAACTGTTGAGTTTGACCGTGTGCTTATGATCGGCGGTGGTGACGATGTGAAGATTGGAACCCCGGTTGTTGCCGGCGGGAAAGTTACAGCTGAGGTTGTAGCTCATGGTCGTCACAAAAAAATCACCATCATTAAATTTAACCGCCGCAAGCACTATCGTAAGCAAACTGGTCACCGCCAGTGGTTTACCGAAGTGAAGATTACTGGTATCTCGGCTTAATACAGGGGTTGGAAAATGGCTCATAAGAAGGCAGGTGGTAGTACTCGAAACGGTCGCGATTCTAATGCTAAGCGTCTTGGCGTAAAGCGTTTTGGAGGCGAGAGCGTTAAAGCTGGCAATATCATTATCCGTCAGCGCGGAACGCGTTTTCACCCGGGCGAGAATGTTCGTTGCGGTGTAGATCACACCTTGTTTGCTACGGCGGAAGGTAAGGTAGAGTTTGTGGTTCGCGGACCAAAAAATCGCAAGTTTGTGCAGGTTGTGAGTGCCTGATCTGCATCGGCAATAAGATATCTAAAGGCCTCGTCGTTTGACGGGGCCTTTTTTTTGCTCGGCCAAAAAGGTACATGCGGGTTAGAATCGACGGTATCTGCACAGGCGCGTTTACGTGCTCAGGGAAAAATTATGAAATTTGTAGATGAAGCGAGTATCAAGGTATATGCCGGCGACGGTGGCAACGGTTCGCTGAGTTTCAGGCGAGAGAAGTACATTGCCAAAGGTGGGCCGGATGGCGGCGATGGCGGCGATGGCGGTAGCGTAATTTTGCGCGCTGATGCCAGTATGAACACCATGGTGGACTATCGGTTTGTGCGTTCCTATCGAGCGGATGCCGGCCTGAAGGGTGGCGGCCAGAACTGCACTGGCAAAGGCGGCGAAGACCTTGTTCTCACTGTGCCCGTTGGCACCACCATAATTGATGAGGACAGCGCTGAGGTATTGGGCGACTTGTCTGTTGATGGTGAGCAGCTAATTGTTGCCGCCGGCGGATTTCATGGACTGGGAAATACCCGCTTTAAATCCAGTACCAATCGCGCGCCTCGGCAGACTACGCCGGGATCGGAAGGGGAGCAGCGGTCCTTGAAACTTGAGCTTAAAGTGCTTGCCGACGTCGGCCTGTTGGGCTTGCCCAACGCCGGTAAATCGACTTTTATTCGCGCGGTGTCGTCGGCTACACCCAAGGTGGCCGATTACCCCTTTACCACCCTGGTGCCGAATCTCGGCGTGGTAAAGGTAGAATCTCATCGCAGTTTTGTGATCGCGGATATTCCCGGGCTTATTGAGGGCGCGTCTGATGGCGCCGGCCTGGGTATCCGTTTTTTGAAACACTTAACACGCAATCGCATCCTCTTGCATATTGTCGATATGGCGCCATTTGATGGCACAGACCCCGCTGCTGCGGCATGCGCCATAGTCAATGAAATAGAGCGTTTTAGCCCTACGCTTGCAGGTCGCCAACGATGGTTGGTTTTAAACAAGGCTGATTTAATCAGTGCGCAGGAGTTTAGTGAGCGTAAAGCAGCTGTATTGGCCGCGCTCGATTGGCAGGGCCCGGTATACGAGATTTCCGCCATCGCCGCTACCGGAACAGCAGCTCTATGCGGTGACATGATGCGCTATCTAGAGGAGCGCAACGCGCTCGAAGCCTCTGACCCGGCGGTAGCCGAGATAGAAAGCGAGACGCAGAGCCGGATGCAAGAAGAAGCTCGGAAGCGAATCGAAGGCCTGCGCAGCGCGCGCCGTGAAGAGGCGAGAATAGCCAAAGAACAAGGAGACGATGATGACGATTTCGATGACGACGATTATGACGTTGAAATTGAGTACGCTCCCTAGGTTGAGATATGTGCAAAAGAGATGAGATAGTCGAAGCTCGGCGCTGGGTTGTTAAGGTTGGCAGTGCCTTGTTAACAGACGATGGCCGAGGTCTGGATAAGGCGATGATATCCGCCTTGGTTGAACAGCTGGTCCAGTTGCGCGCTGCCGGTAGTGAGGTGGTGTTGGTGTCCAGTGGCGCTGTGGCCGCGGGAATAGCGCAACTTGGCTGGAAGTCGCGTCCCTCGGCATTGCATGACCTCCAGGCCGCAGCTGCGGTCGGCCAGATGGAGCTGATCCAGAGCTATCAATCGGTTTTTGCCAGACACGGCTTGCAGACCGCTCAGATATTGCTTGGGCACGATGATGTTATAGCACGCGATCGATATCTAAATGCCAGGGGGACCCTGAATACGCTCCTGCAGCTTGGGGTAATACCGATCGTGAATGAAAACGATACAGTCGTCACCGAAGAGATACGCTTTGGTGATAACGATACTCTGGCAGCACTGGTGGCCAATTTGATTGATGCGGACGTCCTGGTTCTGCTGACCGACCAGGATGGCCTTTATCGGGAAGATCCGAGAAATAACCCCAATGCAGAGCTCGTCGGGCGCGCCGATGCCAATGCCACTGAGCTGGATGCAATGGCCGGTGAAGGTGGGGTATTGGGGCGCGGTGGCATGGTTACCAAAATTCGTGCCGCCCGATTAGCTGCTCGTTCGGGTACAGAGACGATTATCGCTGGAGGGAGAATTGATCAGATTCTCGCTCAGGTTGCCTCGGGTGCTGAGGTGGGAACCTGGCTGCGTACCGGCAGGCGACCGCAGAATGCTCGCAAGCAATGGTTGGCTGGAATGGTGCAACTCCACGGTAGCTTGGAACTCGATGAGGGGGCGGTCCGCGTTTTGCGAGAGTCCGGGCGCAGTTTGTTGCCCGTAGGTGTGCGTGGCGTGCTCGGTGAATTTCGTCGCGGCGATATGGTGTCTTGTCTCAGTCGCGAAGGTGTAGAGGTGGCTCGGGGGCTTGTGAATTACAATGCCAGCGAAACGTCCCGGATAATGGGGGTGTCATCCGGGGAGATAGAATCTTTGCTGGGTTATCGCGGTGACGATGAACTTATTCATCGGGACAACCTGGTGCTGCTCTAGCGGATGTCGTGATTATCATCGCCTGACCGGGCGTTGGAAGGCTAAATTACGGGCACAAAAAAGCCGACAAAAAGTCGGCTTTTGGCAAGGACTTAACAGCTGAACTAAGCTGCCAGAGCTTTAACCTGTGCGTTCAGGCGACTTTTGTGACGAGCGGCTTTATTTTTGTGAAGTATGCCTTTGTCCGCCATGCGGTCAATCACCGGAACGGCAGAATTGTATGCGGCTTTGGCTTGTTCTGCGTCACCTGAAATAACAGCGGCATTTACCTTCTTGATTACTGTGCGTACCAGCGAGCGAAGGCTGGCGTTGTGAGTGCGACGCTTTTCGCCTTGGCGGGCGCGCTTCTTAGCTTGTGGAGAATTTGCCACGGTGTACTACCTCATAGGGAGTCAAAATTTAGGAGGCGCGATTATTCACATTTCGATGCCGATTGTCAACTGAAATTGAAGGCAAAGCCACGGAATATACGGGTTTCGGAGATCGCGAGTGAGATAAAGGGCCCGGTCGGTCTCAGTTGGCATAAGCCGGTGAATATTGTCGACTAATTCGACAATTTGCCGGTATCGAACAGCAGGTGGCGACTGAGGTCCCCGAGTAGGGCCGGATACATGGTTCGGCAGCTAAATTGCCACTGGTTTTCTATTCGTTCGAACTCGTCGTCGTAACTTCCGCTGATAATCGCCTGTAGGGGGAAGTCGGGTAGTGATTGCATGACGGTGAAGTAGCTCTGCGCGCGCGCTCTGGGGCCGTCCACAGAGATTGTCAGGTTGGTCGTAATATGCCGGGTTCCGGGGGTGCCGTCCTCATACAGGCGAGTGGAGCTGTCATACAGTGCCAATACGGCATCATAGCCGACGGTTGGCTCACCAAAAGCTGAGCAGATCTTGCCCCTGCGAAACATGTCTGCTACGCCGGGAAAGTCACCCGCGTCAATTTTTCGGGCGTATTCGAAAATCAGTCGCTCTATGGCGCGCTCTTGCATGGTTGTTCCTCCGTGACGGCTGTACGAGTGTTGTGTCCGCATAAAGATTACTTAGGAATGGAGTGTGGCTGAGGTATACTAATGCCTATTAGTCGTTACTAGTCAAGTATCAGAGAGTAAATGTCCGCCGTGAATGAAGTTGATGCTGTTCAGGTCAAATCGCCGAGAACGACCCCCGAAAGAATTCTGGATGCGGCAGAAGACCTGTTTGCGCAGAAGGGATATAGCGCTACCTCGCTCGGTGACGTGGCCGATAAAGTGGGTATCCGCTCCCCTAGCCTGTACAACCATTTTAAAAACAAGGAGGCGCTTTATCAGGCGGTGCTTAACCGCCTGTTGGATAACTTTACCGGTCCTCTGGAAGAGCTGACTAATGCCGAAGTGACCCAGGAGCGAGTATTGGAGTGGTTGGACACTATTGTCAGGCTGCACCATGCAAACCCCAATCTTGCGCGCCTGCTACAGCACGCGGCTCTGTCGGGCGGGCCACATACCAACGAGTTGATCGATAGGCTTTTTCGTCCAATGTTCAAGCCCGCCCAGAGCATTGGTGGCGCAGCGAATCCTCTCTTGGGTGATTCCGGCTTACAACCCTGGGCAGTGATGGCACTGAATAATCTGGTAATGTCTTATGTCACCATGGCGCCAATGTATCGAGATTTGTTGGGGCAGGATCCTTTTAGCGATGAGGCCTTGGATAATCAGTTGAATCTTATAAAAACCCTGCTGCTGGCGGTGTTTGAATACCGCGGTTCATAGAATGAGTCTATTGGTGATATGTTAATTTCTGATGCGGTGCATATCTGGCGTGACGCCCAGGGTGATTATCATCTTGAGTGGGATGCCAGCGAACCTGAAACGCAGGTGACGGTGGAATTACTGTCATCCCCGATAGAGCTTCGAGAGCGATACCGGGCTGACCATGCCACCACGGCGAGTTTTACCGGATTGCCTTCGTCCAATACGCATTATTTCCGACTGCACGATCAACACGGTAACGAATTCGTCGCAACTGAGCGGAAGCTGGGGATGCAAGGTACGCCCAATTTTCGAGATTTCGGAGGTTATAGGACGGCACAAGGTAGGCGGGTAAAGTGGGGGTTTCTCTATCGCTCTGGTCAGCTTTCCAGGCTCACCGAGCAGGACGTCTCGTTATTGGCGAGCCTGCAGTTAGATCTGATTTGCGATTTCAGGCGTGTAGAGGAGCAGCAGGGTGATCCCAGCCGTTTGCCGGCAGTAGAGACGCCGAAAGTACTTAGCCTTCCTATTACCCCAGGCAGTAATGCGAATTTTTTCGAACAGGCCGGTGGTGATTTTGGCGGTCGACAAGCCATGTTTGATTTCATGGTAGATATTAATTCGGATTTTGCCCTTGCGCAGACTGATACCTACAAACGCATGTTCGCAGAGATACTTGAAGTCACTGATGCCCGATTTTTAGTGCACTGCGCTGCGGGAAAGGATAGGACGGGCTTTGCAGCTGCCATGGTTCTCGCGGCACTGGGTGTCGATCGTGAAGTGATTTTGCGCGATTACCTGATGACAGCTAGATATTTTAGTCCCGATTCCGAACTGGATCGAATACGGCAAAAATATCAAATGGACTTGCCTTCAGAGGCTATTCTTCCGATGCTCGAAGTGCATGAGGATTACCTCTGTGCGGCTTTGAGTGCGATCGATAGCCGTTATCCGACTATTGAGAGTTATTTGGCTGAAGAATTGGGTGTAGGTGCTGCTGAATTAACTGAGTTGCGGGGCCGCTACCTGCAATAGATCAGAGAAAGCCGCCGTGACGCGTGACTTTCTCTGGCAAGGCTCAGGAGGCTTTACAGGCTGCTTTAGCTGCCTTGATCTGCTTTTTCTCACAACCTTCTTTGGATTCTTCTCCAACACACCATTGGCGACGATTGTCCCATGCCGTTAGTTGCATTTTTTTGCCGTTAGAGCATTTTACCGCGTATTGCGCAAACTCAGTACCGTCAGTCGCCTGGCCATTGGCTTCAAATACTATGCTGGTTGGTTTGGCGGCGAAACTGGTGCTGGCGGTGGCAAGCAGTGCTGTGGTTAGGGCTACTTTAACAATATTCATGGGTGGTGCCTCTTTCCTGATGGGAGCCGGTGATTTCCGCCGAGTTGTTCGGAGGGTGCCGGATCGTATGTGGGGGATTATACGGAGAGTGATATGTATTGGATTAGTTACTATTGTGTAACCTGGCGGGTATTATCGTAACTGTGTCGGAATGGCTGGAGATATAATCGCTTAAATATCTGTTTTATAAGGATAAAACCGGATTCAAACTGTTTAAAAAGGGAACATTAATTATTATTAATGTTCCCTTTTTAAATTTTGGGTAACACTTTTTACGCTGAGATGGGGTCTAGGCCAGGGCAATCAGGCCAGCTCCAACCAAGGCGACGAGAATGGCCTGTCCTGCCTTATCGGGGCGAAAAATCGCGTAACAATAAGATAGTGGCGGCAGTAATAAAGTGCATAAGCCCCAGGCGTAATCTTCGCTCCAGGATGCAATCAGCAATAACACCCAGCTTGCCAGTAGGGCGGCTGCGCCAAAAGTTACCATTGCGGCAGATATCGCGTCCATATTTCCTCCGGTTTATGATCAATATAAAGCGGCGCAAGATTAGCAGAAATTGGGCCACAAAAGCCAGTGTCCCGGCCCAATTGCGAGGGAAGTCCACCGTGGGAATGGGCAGTCATGAACACATTCAGCGGATGACTCGTGGCGTGATATTGGGTATGGTGTTGCGCTTCCTGTTGAGAGGGTTTTCTCTTTGAGCGATCCATTTGCTGACATTCGTCCCTATCAAGATGAAGAGGTGCCGGGTGTATTGCAACGCCTTTTACACAGTACGGAGTTTCTTGACGCCATAGCCAGTTTTCGATTTGAGAAGGCCGCGTTATCACTGCCCTGGCTCATGAGACCTCTGGTGCGATGGTTCCTGAAGTGGGAGCTGCGTAACGTTACCGATGTGCAGGCCATGCAAATGGTAATCAAGCGGTATATGGACCGTATGATTACCGCGAGCTGTGGCGGGTTTTCCGCATCTGGCCTGGAGAACTTGTCAGATGACAGGGCTTATCTTTTTATGAGCAATCATAGGGATATTGCCATGGATCCGGCATTCACTAACTATGCTTTGCACAGCGTAGGGCGCGATACCGCCAGGATTGCGATTGGTGATAATTTACTGACAAAGCCCTGGGTCTCTGACTCTATGCGACTGAACAAGAGTTTTATTGTAAAACGCAATTTGAGCGGGCCGCGGCAGCTACTGGCCGCGACAAAACTGCTGTCTTCCTATATCAGGCACTCATTATTAGAGGAGCGCTCGAATATCTGGATCGCTCAGCGTGAGGGAAGAGCGAAGGACGGTGTAGATCAAACGGAACCGGCAATTATTAAGATGTTGGCGATGTGCCGGGATAAAAAAGCGATAAGTTTTGCTCAGCACATTCACGCTCTGAATATCGTGCCGGTGGCGATTTCCTACGAGCTGGACCCCTGTGATGCCTTGAAGGCTGCTGAGCTTTGGCAGCTGGCTACTCAGGGGAATTATGAAAAGGGCGAGCAGGAAGACGTTGCCTCCATTGGTCAGGGTATTGTTGGCGGCAAAGGTCGAGTGCATGTCTCCTTTGGTACCCCATTGGGCCCTGATCTGGAGACCCCCGCGGCTGTAGCCGCCGAAGTGGACCGCCAGGTGCGCTCGCTCTATTGTCTTCACCCTACCAATATCTATGCCTATCGCATGCTGCATGGTGATGATGCGCCAGTGCCTGATGATATTTATCTTGAGGATGGCGATTGCACTGCCGAAGAGTTTGAGCAGAGAATTAACGCTTTGCCGGTTGATCAGCGGCCGTACGCGTTAGCTATTTACGCCAATGCGGTTACCAGCAAACTCTCGCTGGATACAGGTCCAACGACTTTTGCTGGCTGAGGAAACCAAAGACGCTATACGCGATGCCTATGGCGCTTTGCTTAAGAGCAAGGCGCTAACTCCGCGCTGGGGGCAAAGGCAGATGATTGCCGAAATTGCCAATACATTGGCACGAATCCCCAGCCCCGGTGAGCCCCCAACACGCGAACCGGCAGTGGCCGTTATAGAGGCCGGTACCGGCACGGGCAAAACAATAGCCTATGCAGTATCGAGCATCCCAATGGCCCAGGCACTTGGCAAGAGACTTATCGTGGCAACCGCCACCATTGCTCTGCAAGAGCAGTTCGTGAATAAGGATCTTCCGGATATCAAGCGTCACAGCGGGTTGAATTTTAGCTATACGCTGGCCAAAGGGCGTCGTCGTTATGTATGCCTTTCGAAACTGGATCGGGTCATGTCCCAGGGGCAAAATGATACGAGTTTTTTGCCGCTTTATCCCGACGAAATGGATGCGCCGCTAGCGACTGATGCGCTGCCGATATACTCCAATATGCTCGAGGCTCTGGGCCGGGGCGAATGGGACGGTGATCGGGATAACTGGTCCGATACGGTGCGTGAGGATATTTGGTACGGTGTGACCACAGATCATAGCCAGTGCAGTGGCAGGCGTTGCCCAAATATTGCCCAGTGCAGTTTCTATCGGGCCAGGGATGAGCTGCAAAGTGCGGACGTGATTGTCACAAATCACGACCTGGTATTGTCGGATCTTGCGCTTGGCGGAGGGGCTATCTTACCTGCGCCGGAAGACAGTATTTATATTTTTGACGAAGGCCATCATCTGCCCGACAAGGCGCTTTCCCATTTTTCCGGATTTTGTCGATTGCACACCACCATCGCGTGGCTTCAGGAGTGCCGAAAATCCTTGAGTCAGTTGGCGCAGGCAATGTCGGCGTTGGACTCACTAAACCGTCCCCTGCAGGAGTTGCCCGAGATAATGGATGCCGCTATCGCGGGATTGCAGGTCGCTGAACAGGTGGTTGCACAGCTTTTTGAAGATTTTCCTGTGGATGACAGCCGCGACGACAAGCTACTGAGATTTGAGCACGGCCTGGTGCCATCTACATTAAACCCGGTGGCGGCCACGCTCAGTACCCAGTTTGGCAAGTTATCTGTGACTCTGGAGCGAATTGAAGGTGTTCTTGAAGACGCAATGGATGATGATTTTCCGGGCTTGGACAAGGCAGAAATAGAGACCTGGCATATTAATATCGGTGGGATGTTGGGCAGGGCAGAAGGGGCATTGGCGTTGTTTGCGGAGTACGCGGTCACCGGCGAGAATGATATGCCGCCCAAGGCCCGATGGATCACGCTGCTCGATAGCGGCGGACAGTTTGGATTTGATTTGCGTTGCAGTCCAATACTTGCCGCTGATATATTGCAGGAATTTTTGTGGTCCCGAGCGGCCGGTGTTGTGGTTACTTCGGCTACCATCTCCTCCTTGAGTTCATTTGACAGTTTTGTGCTCCACTCAGGCGTGCCTGACGGAGCCACCTTTAAGGTTGTTACCAGTCCTTTCGATTACGCCAATGCGACATTCTCAGTCCCCGCGATGGATTGTGATCCAGGGGATGCAGCTGCTCATACGGAGGCAATCATAAAGTTGTTGCCCGGCCTACTCGATCAGCGCGAAGGCACGCTGGTATTGTTTTCTTCGCGCCGCCAGATGTTGGATGTCTATAATGGTCTGGTGTCTTCGTTGGGTGAGCTGATGTTGCTGCAGGGAGATTACAGCAAACAGGAAACACTGCGCCGGCACCGTGAGGCCATCGACGGCGGCAGTGGAAGTGTTATATTTGGTTTGGCCAGTTTTGCCGAGGGGGTAGATCTTCCCGGTGATTACTGTCGGCATGTGGTGATAGCGAAGATACCTTTTACGCCGCCCAATAGCCCGCTGGAGGCGGCGCTGGCCGAATGGGTTGAGGCTGAGGGTCGCAATGCCTTTATGGAAATTAGTGTGCCTGACGCAGCTCTGCGCCTTGTGCAGGCCAGTGGAAGATTGTTGCGTACGGAAAACGATACCGGCAGAGTAACACTGATGGACAGACGACTGGTGACCCGTCGATACGGGCGTGCCATTCTGGATTCACTGCCGCCTTTCAGGCGAGATATTGCATAAGGCCTTTTACGGTATGCGAACAGATATAGCGGAAGTGTTAATCGATATTGAATCTGAACTGAGGCAGTTGGGATTGTGGGATCGTATATCGCCCTCTTCCCAGGCGCTTGCCAGTGACCAGCCCTTTTGCGTAGACACACTAACACTGCCCCAGTGGTTGCAATTTATTTTTCTACCGACGCTTTATCAGTTGTTGGAAGACGATCAGGCGTTACCGGCCCGCTGTGGTATCGCGCCGATGGCGGAGGAGTTTTTCAAGGGGGGTGGTTTGTCCACGGGGGCGCTGGAAGAAGCCCTGTTGTTAATGGATAGTTTGCTTAGTGGTGATGAAGAGTCAAACAGCTGATGCCCTTCGACGACAAAAAGCCTCTGGCCGTCGCCTCTATTGTCCTGGCGGCTGGGCGTTCCTCGCGGATGGGTGAGCAGCACAAGTTGTTGGCACAGGTAGCGAAGGCTAGCCTTGTAACGCGCGTCGTTAATGCTTCGCTCCAGTCAGATCTCGTGTCAACATCCGTAGTAGTGGGTCACCGCGCTCAGGATCTTAAAAATGAGTTGCTCGGCAAAGAGGTTGTTTTTGTGAACAGCCCTAATTATAAGCGCGGATTGGCGGAGTCTCTTAAGGCCGGTTTAGCTTCTTTGCCGACCGGCATTGACGGTGTGATGATCTTGCTGGCAGACATGCCCTTTATTACATTTGAACACATTAATACCCTGATATTGGAATTCAAGCCGTTGGCACAAAGACACATTGTTGTTCCGAAGTGGCAGGGCAGGAGAGGTAATCCCGTTATATGGCCAATGCACTATATTCCCGAGATGATGCAGTTGAGTGGAGATCGCGGTGCTAGATCATTGCTGCATGTGTTTTCTGAAAATGTACACAGTGTAGCGATGCCCACAGACGCGGTATTGGTAGATGTGGATACACCAGCACAGCTTGATTGCGCTCAGGCTCGCGGTGTCGTCACTATAACCCGGTGTTCTTGAGCTGGTTAACGCCCGTTAATGAATTAAAGCGGAACGCTTTCGTAAAATTTTTGGAATCCCGAATCTCGAAAGCTGCCTCCGGGTCGGCTAATGCACTCCACCACCTGATTTTCCAGGTGTTCGCTGCCATCAAGAGTCAATGCAGGTATCGTGATGGCGAGCTCCATGGCCTCTTTTTTGTTGTGTGTTTGCAGAAGTACCAGGCCGTACCTGCCGCCTGTGGTTTGCACCTGACAAGCGTAATTCTCCTCGGGGTTAGCGGCGAAAACACCGGTTGATAGTAGACTCGATAGTAGTAAAAGTCTGAATCCAGAATGACTTGCACGTTTTAAAGATATCATCATGTTTACCTCAAATAATTGTGTTACCAACATTCATTGCCCAGCGTTCCAGTGGCGGTCTTTTGCCCGTTTGAGCTGAGCGAGAAGCTGGTACATTTTGTATCTTTGGCCTGTGCAGATCCTGGTCGGGGTGTTGCTGTGACCGTATAACAAGTTGCAATCCCCGCGCCACATGCTGCCGTATCTATGGAGTAATTTCCCTCCTGGGAAATCATAGGGTCTGCGGCGAACCCCAGATCAGTCATATCAAGTGTGTACCTGGATATGTCCAGCAGAAGTCTCTCCTGTCGATTTGCAGCATCCAATAGGCCGGCCTTGGCGTCCGCACGGCGACCTTTGCGCAAGCTCTCTTGGTAGGAGGGCAGGGAGATCGCCAATAAAATGCCTACGATGGCCACGACAATCAACACTTCTATCAACGTAAATCCGCTGATAGATTGTGGTCTTCCCCGCGGGTCTTTATTGCAAGGACTCATACCTAATAGTCCTCCTGGTACCAGTACGATCCATAGGGTGTTGGCAATGAAGAGCCGGAGTCGTAGGGGTTGTCGATTTCCGTAGAGCCCGGGGGTAGCAGAAGGCGTATATCGCCGTCCGGATCAACGTGAGGCGAAGGCGTATCCGGGATAAGTATGCTGATCTCCGCATAACGCTCAACATCCAGATCGTTGTCGAAATCTTTAATTGCCGTGGCGTCCTGCAGATTAACGACGTAGAGACGACCTGTACCCGGCGCGGGTTCACACAGGTTGCTTG
>JBALVT010000289.1:0-2550 GCA_036961345.1 Halioglobus sp. | reverse complement strand
AAAACTGCCGCAATCCCGCCCCTTAAGTCCGTTGGAAATTTTGCAGTTTCCCGGTATATGCAGTACGGGAGCTACCTCCGATCATGAAATCCTGAAAACTACGCAATCACTGTTTAATACAGCCCTGGACTCTTTGCGCGAAAATCGAGCGCGAGAGGGCGAAAAACTGGCCGCTGTTGTGCTCGATCGCCTTGCGCAGGTAGAACAAGAGGTCGCCGCCACACGACAACTCATGCCGGAGTTGATGAGCCAACAGCGCGAACGTGTACTGACCAAAATTGCAGAACTGGATATTGAGCTGGATAACAACCGACTGGAGCAGGAGCTCGTGCACATGGCCCAAAAGGCCGATGTGGATGAAGAACTGGACAGGCTGGACGCGCATATCGCGGAGGTAAGACGCAGTCTTAAAAAAGGTGGCCCCTGCGGGAGGCGGCTCGATTTTCTTATGCAGGAGCTAAACCGGGAAGCCAATACCCTGTCCTCAAAATCACTTTCGCACATCACTACACAAAATTCCGTAGAGTTGAAAGTGCTGATCGAGCAAATGCGCGAACAAATCCAGAACATCGAATAGACGGGCCCCTCTCAGGCGCCCACTGGCACACAGGATCAAAGATGAGTAGTACAGGAACACTTTTCACCGTCTCCGCACCAAGCGGCGCAGGAAAAACCAGTCTGGTCGCGGCTTTGCTGATGCGCTGCAAGGACCTTCTTGTGTCAGTTTCGCACACCACAAGGCCAATGCGCCCGGGAGAGCAGGACGGCGTCAATTATCACTTTATCGCCGAAAGTGAATTTCTTGCAATGCTGGAAAAAAACGAATTTTTAGAACATGCACGCGTATTCGGAAACCTCTATGGCACCTCACAAACCTGGGTAGAGAAGCAATTGGCGTCGGGCATAGACGTTATTTTGGAAATCGATTGGCAGGGTGCCCTGCAGATCAAACGATTGATTCCCGGTAGCCAGTCCATATTTATCCTCCCCCCATCACGCGCAACACTGGAACAGCGTTTGACCGGAAGAGGCCAGGATGACGCCGAAACGATAAAAAAGAGAATGTCAGAAGCGGTTGAAGAGATGTCTCATTACACCGAATCTGATTATCTCGTGGTTAATAACGAGTTTGAGCTGGCACTGGTTGAACTCGCTGCAGTTGTGAGCAGCCAGCGCCTGCGCACGGGCAATCAGACCCTGGCACTGAGCCAATTGCTGACAGGCCTTCTCAACTAAAAACCATGCAGTGACTACCCACCGGGCGGCAGGCCGCACCAGCTCTGGCATGAGGATTATTCACGCTGGACGAACAGGGGGGTATTCAGGGTATAATTAACGGTTCTTCCGGAGCAGTCTCACTGCCCGGTGCAGATTCATGGTGTCCCGAGGGCGATTCATCACTGCCAATATAAACCGGACACAACAGATTACAAAAAATGCTTCTGGCGACTACACAGCCGTGTAACGCAGGGCATTCAATATGGGAAGAAATGATAGATGGCACGCGTAACCGTTGAAGATTGTTTGGAAAATGTCGCTAATCGCTTTGAGCTGGTCATGGTAGCGAGCAAGCGAGCCCGTCAGCTGGCAACCGGCGGCAAGGACCCACTGGTACAGGAAGAATCTGACAAGCCCACCGTTATCGCTCTACGCGAAATCGCCGAAGGCCTGATTGGGCCAGAGATTTTAACACGCGAAGACGAGCTGGAAGCCGAAGAAGAGTTGGCGGAAGTTATGGGAGCCAGCGAGGAAGTCTAAGCTAAGCAGGGGCATTTATGGCTACATCTCAAGCACCGCAGGTTTATATGCAAACCGTAAATGCTCTCGACCCCACCTTAAGAAGCTATCTCAGTCCCGATCAAACCAACGGCGTAAAACGCGCATACTACTTTGCCGAACAGGCCCACTATGGGCAGCGACGTAGCAGCGGCGAGCCCTATATCACCCATCCTTTGGCCGTCGCCGGCATTCTTGCCGAAATGCACATGGATCACCAGAGCCTGATGGCAGCGATGCTGCACGACGTGATCGAAGATACCGGCATCGAAAAGTCAGCTATTGGTGGCCAGTTCGGACCGACGGTTGCAGAATTGGTTGATGGTGTTAGCAAACTTACTCAAATAGAGTTCAGCTCTCTAGCCGAAAAACAGGCTGAAAACTTCCAAAAAATGACCCTGGCCATGTCCAAGGACATTCGGGTAATTCTGGTCAAGCTGGCAGACCGGCTGCACAACATGCGCACCCTTGGGGTACTCAAACCCGAAAAAAGCCGCCGGATAGCCCGTGAGACACTGGAAATTTACGCGCCTATTGCCATGCGTCTGGGTATGAATACTATTCGTATGGAATTTGAAGACCTGGGTTTCAGTGCCTTATACCCCATGCGCGCCCGGCGCATTGAAGCCGCACTGCGCAAGGTTCGTGGGAATCGGAAAGAACTGGTGGACAAAATCAGTCACCAGCTGGAAACAACTCTGGCCCAGGAAGGCCACGAAGTAGAGGTCATCGGGCGAGAAAAGCACCTGTACAGCATTTACAAGAAGATGAAGG
>JBALVT010000288.1:0-2774 GCA_036961345.1 Halioglobus sp. | reverse complement strand
GGTAGTGGGCATCGGAGTAGACCACCCCATTTTCCAGCAAGTACCGAAAGCCGCCCCGACCGAAGTGATGGCGATAACGCTCCAACAGATCCCCGCGGAGCCCATCGACGGTAAGTTGCAGGACTAGACGAGGTGCGTCCTGAGCGAAGGATGGAGAAACAAAGAGGAGAAGAGTGAAGGTAAGTAAAATCCGTTTCATGCAGGTCCACCAGAATTGCTGACTCTAAGGCCCAGTATGATACTGAAGCGGGCTGACGACATCAAAAGCAAAAAAGAGTATCGACAAATTAGCTTCCCCAAAGCACTAAAACCCAATGTCTACGCACAGGCAACCGCCCTACCCCATTGAGCAAGCGCACTTAACTGTGCACGCTGCAAGCAAGTACCTCTAAAGCTGGCAAATCTCAAATAAAGTGCTAATGTAGACAACGTAAACTATTCCAATAAAAGCCAATAAGACCGGAGAAGATTATGACCGTTGCAGAAACCAGCGTACCCACAAACCCCCAGTTGGAAGAGAACTACAAGCCCGTTTACGATGAAATCACCGCAGAAGACATGCAGGTGATTGGTGAAATACCCAACGATATTGCCGGTAACTTTTTGCGCACTGGTCCCAATCCCTATTACGTCCCTGACATTGAGAAGTACCATATTTTTGATGGGGACGGCATGATTCACGGCATGCACATCCGCGATGGCAAAGCCACCTACCGCAACCGCTTTGTTGATTCAGACGGACTTAGAGAGGAGCGCGCTAAAGGTGAGTGGATTTATCCCGGGCTCAACCTGTTTGGTGAGATGATCGCCAAGGGAGAAATACCCCCGATGAAGAACACCGGCAATACAGCGATGGTGTATCACAACAATCAACTGTTCACCATAATGGAAGGTGGCAAGCCCTTCCGCATTACCCTGCCTGAACTGGAAACCACCGGTGAGCACGATTTTGAAGGCACCTTGACCCACAATTTTACTGCCCATCCCAAGGTAGATGCACAAACCGATGAGATGATTACCTTTGGCTATTCACCGATGCCCCCTTTTCTCACCTATTCCGTGGTTAACCCCAAGGGCAAGGCCGTGCATACAAAAGAGATTACGATTCCAAAAGGCATCATGATGCACGACTGTGCCATCACGGAAAATTACACTATCTTTCCCGATTTGCCGCTAATCTTTGATTTCGAGAGTGCCATGAAAGGTGAGAGTATGATCCGCTGGGATCCGTCCAATGGCTGCCGATTGGGCGTAGTACCACGCATGGGCGACGACTCCAACATCAAGTGGTTTGATATTGAAGAGAGCTTTCTATTCCACGTCTCTAATTCATGGGAAGAAGGCGATGAAATCGTCTTTCAGGCCTGTCGTTCCAATCGAGGCGGTATCGTCAGTGCCGAGGACAGTGATATCACAGAGCAATTGGGGCAACTGCACGAGTGGCGTTTAAACATGACCACCGGCGCGGTCACGTCCAGGGCGCTAGATCGCGAATATTACTGTGACTTCCCTCGCATCAAAGATGATTTGATGGGCCATGAAAACCGTTACTTATACGCTGCCCGCTACCGTACAGATGCTATGGCAACGTTCGATGGAGAAATGAAGTACGACAACGAAACGGGCGAAATCCAGGTACACCCCTTCGGTGACAACTGCGAATCAGGGGAGGCAATTTTTGCTCCGCGCATCAACGCACAAAGTGAAGATGACGGCTATGTCATTTGCTTTGTTTATGACAGGATTTCGAAAGAGAGCGAGTGCCACATTATCGATGCCAAACGCTTTACCGACGAACCCGTTGCCCGAATCAAGATTCCACAACGCGTACCGCACGGCTTTCACGCTTCCTGGGTGGCAGACTAGATCAAGCCAAACTGAAGCTTCACAAGGATGGCCTGCTGGCAACTTTATTTGGCGGTATGGCTATCCAGCGATTATAGGATCTGCTAAGTTTAAAGAGCTAATATTATAACAATAAGCTAAATCGGTGGATTTCAGCACCATTGATCCGTTTCGATTATAGAGAGGGCGCCATGAAAAAAACTGTAGCTTCGTTGGTTCTGGTTAGTGGGTTCTTTACTCTTGATACTGGGGTTAGTGCCGCAGCGGAGGGCGTTGTTGAGCTGGAGGAGGTGATTGTCACCGCCAACCGGCGTGAGGAGAACCTGCAGGAGGTGGCGATTTCAGTGTCAGCCTTCACTGATGAATTCTTCAAGAACAGCGGTACAACCAGCCTCAAGCAACTCGATCAGTACACACCCAACTTCAAGATCACTCCGGTTACCGATACTCGCTCTACCTCGATCAGAATTCGCGGTATTGGGTCTATTGGCAGCAATGCGGGTATTGACCCCAGCGTGGGAGTATTTATCGACGGTGTCTACCAGGGCCGTGCCGGAATGAGTGTGGCCGACCTTATGGACATTCAGCGCGTAGAGGTACTGCGGGGTCCACAGGGAACACTGTATGGTAAGAACACCGCAGCAGGTGCGCTTAATATAATCTCCAAGGAACCCACTGAGCAATTTGAGGCAGAAGTGGAAGTCGTTGCGGGTAATTTCGAAACCCGCGAGCTGCGCGGCATGGTGAACGTGCCGCTGGGGGAATCGGGACATGCCACCCGCCTGGCGGGTTACTATGTCGAGAATGAGGGCATGGATGACAATACCTTCACCGGCGAGAAAATCAATACCACCGAGCGCTGGGGTCTGAAGTCCAGGACGTTGTTCAATACGGACAATGCCGGTCAGTTTATGTTCAGCCTTGATTAC
>JBALVT010000287.1:0-2878 GCA_036961345.1 Halioglobus sp. | reverse complement strand
CGACGTATCCGCTCATACAAATACAGGCGTGCCATGACCTGTTCCCGACGCTGCTCCAACTCGGCGGCCAGATGGGCCGCATTCTCCAGACTCAGGTTATAGAGCTTTACCATTAAGTCATCTTTACCTTCAAGCGTACGACTGGGCCCCAAAACCCAGGCATCCAGCCCTGCCCGGCCCTCATTATTCAGCGTGTAAACAATTTTACTGGGCTTACCATCTTGCGGCACTGTAGTGCCACTGATCCAACCCCGCTCGGATAACTTGCGCAAATCCTGATAGATCTGCTGATGTGATGCCCGCCAGAAAAACCCCAAAGAACTGTCAAAAGACTTGGCCAATTCGTACCCCGAGAGGTCATCTTCCAGTAGTGCAGTCATGATTGCGTGCTGCAGCGCCATCGCTCTCTCCCATTGTCGAAACCATCACACATCGTGAAAAGACAAGCGTACTCAAGAACAGAGAACACAGGCATCACTTATACAATATTATGCAATTTTTTGCATATTTTTATTGATTATGCAATTAATTGCATAATATACTTCTCCCACCTTGAACCCCTATGTTTAACAACGCAAGAGAAACCACCATGGCCCTACCCGAATCCCTGAAAAACAGACTCGCTTTACCTGCAGTGGCCGCGCCGCTGTTTATTATTTCAAATCCCGACCTGGTGATTGCACAGTGTAAGGCTGGGGTGGTGGGATCCTTTCCGACACTCAATGCTCGCCCCGCAGCTGCGCTTGAAACCTGGCTGCAACAAATCACCTCTGAGCTGGATGCCTATAACGCGGAGAACCCCGACAAACCCGCCGCACCCTTCGCGGTCAATCAGATAGTGCACGACTCCAATGACAGGCTGGAGCACGACATGGCGATGTGTGTGAAATACAAAGTCCCTATCGTAATCACGTCCCTTGGCGCTAAAACCTTTGTTAGCGAGGCCGTTCATTCCTACGGCGGCATTGTCTTGCACGACGTGATTAACAACCGGTTCGCCAAAAAGGCCATAGAAAAAGGCGCCGACGGTCTGATAGCAGTTGCCGCAGGAGCAGGCGGCCACGCCGGGGCTATTTCGCCCTTCGCGCTTATTCAGGATATTCGGGAGTGGTTTGATGGCCCACTGCTACTGTCGGGTTCAATTGCTTCAGGCAGCGCGATTCTGGGCGCCCTGGCCATGGGGGCAGACCTTGCCTATATTGGCTCTGCGTTCATCGCGACGGCAGAAGCGAATGCCGACGAGGCGTATAAGCAGTCAATCGTAAACCACGACGCGGCCGATATCGTATACAGCAATCTGTTCACTGGGGTTCACGGCAACTATTTGCGCCCATCGATAGAAGCCGCGGGTTTAGACCCCGATAATCTGCCCGAAAGCGATCCTTCCAAAATGAACTTTTCCTCAGGGGAAGCAAAGACCGATTCCAAGGCGTGGCGCGACATCTGGGGCTGTGGCCAGGGCATAGGTGCTGTAAAAGCTATTATGCCCACAGCCGATTTGGTTGCGCGCCTGCAGGCTGAATACCAGGCCGCCAGAGCACAGCTACTGGCTGCGTGAGTTCAAAATACAAGCCTGCCCGGGCCGAGCCGAGACAGTACTCAAAGATCAGAAAACTTGATCACTTTGGCCGATACAGGCGGGTGTTCTTTCGCTCCGATCCAGCGCCAGCATAGTGTGCCCATATTATGGCCCGCAGTTTCAACCCAATTGGGATGATTCGGCCGCTGATGGGCCACCACTATCCGCACTGCACCATTTTCTTCGTAAGCTGCAGTGTGTTTATTAAAATGCACATTGTGGTGACGGTAATCCAAAGATTCCATCCACCAGTTCTGCAAAACAAAGTTCCAGGTTTGGCACTCGGGGACGTCTTTCGCTTCAATCACCAGTGCCTCGTCATCCGCCAACTGCCATGCGCTGTGAAAATAGAAAATATTGGGATCGCCACCAATGGCCTGGCAAAAACCTTGATCCGCCGGCGCCACTTCATTGGTGGTCGGCAGGAAACCCTCGGCCCAGCCTTCAAACAAACCCGTGGTATTTTTAAGAAACTGCACGGCGCCTTGCAGCGCTTTGTCCAGTTTTTCCGGGCTTAGCGGTATTGGCCTGTCATTTTCGGCCGCCATTCGTTCTATCTTGATTTCAGCGCGCTGTTCATGGCGCCTATCCTGAAAGGTTTGACGTACATTCACCGCATTGGTTTCCGGCCCCATTCGCAGCCAGTTGCCGGGTTGCTCGCGCTGACTGACAATAATCTCCAGTGTGCCGTCTTCGTCAATATCCATATCCATAGAATCGAGGAAACCATCGGTTTTCATTCCACCGCCCGAACTGTACCGATTGATGACGGTACCAAACCCCAGGTAATCGACGGTGCCGCGGGTTCCGGTGATACGATAGTCATACTCCGGATTTATGGGTGCGCTCTGATAGAAGTTGTCCGGGTTATCAGCGCCCATTTTTATCGTTTCATGCACCGGGCAGCGCAGTACCGGAAAGGCCGAATCGCCATACTCCAAAAAACTCTCCAGACCTGCACGCAGCATGCGGGTTAAATAGCGGTAGCCTTCAGCACGATTTAAGGCATCGGCTGGAGCCTTGTCGGCATTCACCAACTCACCAGCCTCTTTAAGCCCATCGCAAAAATCCGCCCACGCCTGGCCACTGTTCACACGCTCCTGAGCCGTTTTACTGTCTGTCATTACACTTCCTCATTAACTAAACCCAAATTCCATAGTGTCCGATGCCCGACGCGCGACGTCCGACGCCCGACGCCCGACTAATCCATGGTCAAATTATAACGATCGACATAGTCGCCAAATAACGCTTCAACCTCGGCGCGTGTAATACCGTACTCCTCAAGGCTATAAACGTGTT
>JBALVT010000286.1:0-2958 GCA_036961345.1 Halioglobus sp. | reverse complement strand
GTCTGGTGCGCAGCGGTGTTGCACTTAATGAGCTTACCGCAGCGCAGGACCGGGACCCGATCGCCGGTACGCCCTGGCACAAACATGTGCCAGCGCGCGTGGAGGCGTTGGCATAAGCGTGGGTAGAGTCGGTCGCTTGAGAAAGTAAAGCAGGGTCTTAGCTGTGCATAAAAAATGCGCGTGCAGTGATTTTTTGTCCGGCGCCACCGCGAGCCACTTCACGACCATCAGCACCAACAGGTGCTATGGTAGCGAGAACGGATGGCAACTCGGCCGCTATGGTCCAATAGGTAAGCGCATCAAAGGTGATGCGGCCTCTATCGGGCCCGGTAGAAGCAAAGCCTGGTTTTGGCGTCGGCGTGGTGGCATCGACCACATCATCGAACTTGCCGTCACCGTCAGAATCGTACAACTTTAATTTCTTGATATTTCCCGGCCAATTTTGCCCAGCCTTAGCTTCGAACAGGGCCACAAAAAGATTGTCCAGGGATTCGGCCCGGTTAAACACATTCACAGGAACAGACGCTGCTACAAAAGGTCTTTGAAGTCAAAATTACCGCCAGTACTAATCGTTCGGCCAGTCATTGTAGACAAGGCAGAGCCAATATCGCTGTCCAGGGAGTTGTCCTGCCTCCTACTCGATCCTGGAGAAACGAGGAGGTACCTAGGCCGTCTGTCGGCTTCCTGGCTTAATTGCGCAGATACGCTTTCCTGAGTCAGTATCGGCCCCTTTGTCGGTTATTAAATAAAATACAATGGACCCTGTGTCAAGCAGGTAGTGGCCGGATGGCGCGTACTTGCTAGCCTCCTTCCATGTGGTGTCTATGTGCTCGCTAACGGGCTGATTATCGATAGAATTGTTGCTATTTCGCCAGCGGGAGGACCAGTACATTGTGTCCACTGTGATGATCCCGCCCGTTTCAGTGACCGAGGCTGCATCACCAGAGTGTTTGCTGACCTCAATCCTGCAATCAATAGTGGTTGGATCCGCATAGGCGGTAGTAGTGAGCGATAGTAATATCAACGTGAGCGCTTTCTTTAACATGAGACCAAATCCCCGAGATCAGATGTTTTCAATTATTCGCTATAGATCAACCTCATACACGCAATATCTCTCTAAAAGTGTAGAAAACTGAGCTTTCTATGATTATAAGTTTGCCGAAAATGGCGTCATCGCAAGGAGGAGTTCACCGGCGGTAAAAAGTGGCTTCTAGAACATAGGGTCCGCTGACATAACGGGACGAGATCTTGCGTTCATGTCTCTTAAGCTATTGTTTCTGTAGTACATTCTCCCCATGTTTTTCTTGGGGCGCCTAAATGGGCTTCCTTTTGGCCGATTTGTGACGTTCTTTGAGTTCAATATCAATGTATTTATCGGTAATTGCGCCAGAGCTGTGGCCAGCATCATCTCTGACATGCTCTCTGGGCCGTATTTTCACATCATCCGAGATCCCCGTGTGACGTAGCCAGTGCACGGTAGTGTCCATCATTGCCTCGGCTTCTTCCCGCTGTTCGTTATCTGCCAAACGCTGAATAGCATGGTAAAAACAGCCCTGCACAATAGACCGTATGTGCGTCGTACTGGAACATAGCCCCCTGGCCTCTATGAACGGGCAGTAGAGGGGAATCATCGGCTATAGAGGGAAGTTCTGCATCTCTTTGTTGATGACCAGGTAGATCACCAACAACCGTTTGGTGCTGTGCGAATAAGCGCATTCGATATAATCAGTCAATCAGATTTAGAATCCGTGTGCTTTTTTCTCAATGACCAACGCCGATCAGTAGACGAGGCCACATGGCAATACTATGGGCAAAGAGATAGTTTGCGCGTTGATTTAATCCGAGAATTATTCTTGTGTCTACGATTTGAGGGCCGTCACGGCAGTGAGCGATTGGTACACACGCTAAGCCAGGCACAAGTTGAGCTTACCCAGCATAATGAACTCTCACAGACACAATTGCCCAAAATGGCATCCAAGCCAGACGTGCTCATTCAAGAAATGGAACAAGCGCTGGAATCGCGCCTGCAAGACGTAAGCGATTATCTTGAAAAATCGGACAATCGAAATGTCGTCTTGAGAATTCCAAAAGGAAAACGCTCGTGGCGATTACCCACTGGCAGTAAGTCGCTCATGGTCAACAATCCATTCTTCGCGCAGTTACCCACGATAGCGGTTGCCGATGTGCTGCGTATGGTCGATCGCGATACTGGCTTCATCGAGTGTTTCAGGCATGTCCTCGGTGCGCAATGAAAGAATCGCGTGTATGAACAAGACTTACTTGCGATATTGGTGGGCAACGCAACCAACCAGGGCTCCTATGGCATCTCTTCAATGGGCCTAATTGCTAATCACGCGGCCATTAACGCAAGAATCATCGGCGCCAATGAACTCGAACCGCTGTACTCAACGGCGATTTACGAGATCAGTTTAAGCAGTGGTACCCTTCAATGAAGGTGGACGACGGGCCACCAGAAGATGAGGAGGAACTATCCATGGTGGCATAATTATTTTTTCTTTGCCCCAGGGGTTTTCCCGGTCTCCAGGACAGACCGGAGGCTTAGTAATTTCATTACCAGCAACCTGTCGCAGCACCGGAACTCACGGTTTTGGCGCCCACTGAAGATATCTGCAAAGATCCGCAGCGCGTATCTTTGACCTGGTTTAACTGTGGAATAGCTTGAACATTGAAAGAACTCGTCGTGGCCGCAACAAGCTTAATCTGGTATATCCTGTTCGAGGCAGTGGCCGCGACGTCATTGCCGTCCGCATCAATAGCATAGGGATTGGCAGCGTAGCCCAACACATCCAGGGTAAGCGCATACTGCTTGTTATTGACATAAAATTGTTCCTGCCGTGCCAGCACCTCCAATAACTCTCCTTTACCCAGACTACGCTTGGTCTTTAATATCTGTTGCTGGTAAGCCGGCAGTGCCACCAATACCAATATTCCGAGTAT
>JBALVT010000285.1:0-3137 GCA_036961345.1 Halioglobus sp. | reverse complement strand
TTGGCGCTGGCTTCTATTTGCGAGCCGATCTGGAAGGCAAGGACGACTACTACGTCTCCGACAGCCACAACGTGCAAGCTCCATCCTTCAACTTGCTGCACATGCGACTTGGGTACTCCACAAATAGCTGGTCGCTGTCGCTTTGGGGGCGCAATCTCACTGACGAAGATTACTTTGTGAAAGGTTTTAGCTTCGGCAATGACCCTCGCAAGGGTTATGCAAACGAATCGTACTTCCAGTACGGCGAACCACGGATCGTTGGCGTAAGCGCCAGTTATACTTTTTGACCAGGAGTAAGCGGCAATGAAATTAACGGCAGAACTCAGTCTCTATCCTCTACAGGATGAGTATATCCCCATTATCCAGGCCTTTATTGAGGCTGTGCGCAAATACCCGAACATTGTGGTGGTCAGCAATGCCATGAGCACACAGGTCTGCGGGGAGTACGAGCAAATCTTTACCCTGATTCGCGAAGAACTGGCAGCGAGCTATCAGCGCTTTGGCACACAAGTACTGGTCTGCAAGTTCATTGTTGGAGAACTGGACATCCAGGGTTAATGGAGATGGGCAATGGGCTTGCTGCAAACCTGCAGCAGGCGCTGCAGGCAATGTCACTATGGGAACTTGCCGCGGTGATTTTAGGCATTGCCTACCTGCTCCTGGCGATGCGCGAAAGCGTGTGGTGCTGGTACGCGGCATTCGCCAGCACCGCCATTTTCCTGTTCATATTCTGGGACGTCAGTCTGTACATGGAATCGGCTCTGCAGGTTTACTACCTGGCAATGGCGGTCTATGGATGGTGGCACTGGCAACACGGGCCAACCGACTCAAAAGAACTGGTGATAAGTCGCTGGAGCAAGGGCCATCATCTGCGCGCAGGCGGTGCGATCTTACTCATCACCATACTTAGCGGATTCTTACTGGAAGAGCACACCAACGCCGCCAATCCATATCTCGATTCCTTCACAACCTGGGGCGCCATACTGACAACCTGGATGGTAACCCGCAAAATATTGGAAAACTGGCTGTACTGGCTGGTGATCGACAGCGTATCCATTTTTCTCTACCTTGATCGCGAACTGTACCTAACTGCGTTATTATTCGCAGCCTACCTGGTCATTGTCGTATTCGGATATCGGACATGGTTGCAACACTACCGGACAGCATCAAACGAAAACTGAGCCAGACGCTAGACCAATGGCAAAGCTGGAAATGTGAATGGGCTCTTGTGAAAAAGCCTGAGCCAATAGGTTTATTGAACCCAGGTCTTGGCAATTACAGCATTCTCGTAGAGGCTCAAACGCAATTTGTTGTCCGCCTAAATAAACTGAACCCGGCGGTTATCGGCCTGAACCGACAGGCAGAATGGCGTGCATTGCAATCTGCAAGTGCGGCCGGGCTCGCCCCAACCCCACGTTATTACAACCCGGAACTGGGCTCACTGGTCTATGACTATCTGGATGAAGATGAGGGCGCACCCTGCAACATTGCGGCCACGGCAGGGCTTCTGAGAAACATCCACCAACTGCCCGCTATACATTTTCGCCTCGATTTGCACGAGCGTTTGCTGCGCTACGAAAAACATATTGAACACCGCAATGAATCTCCCCCTCCCGACCTGCTAAAACATCGCACAAGCATACTGAGCATACTCGAAAGTATTAGTTCGAGAGCCTGCACCACTGTGCTGTGCCACAACGATCTACTGCAGGCCAATCGGATAGTGACCCAGGGCACATTGCGGGCCATAGACTGGGAATATTGCGCGATGGGCAATCGCTGGTTCGACTTGGCAGTAGTTTGTGTTGGAGATGCCCTGAATGCAGCTCAGGCCGAGGAACTACTGGTGAACTACCTGGGCGAAGAGCCAAACGCCGAAGAACGACATGAACTGCAGCAGCACATGGCCGTATACCGCTATCTGGAGTTACTTTGGTTCTGCGCCCTTGATGATCCGCAAGAACGCAAAAGACAGCTTACAGGCGCCAGGTTCTCCTCGTTGGATAGCAGCCTGCGACACTAATTACGCAAATTGGGGAACACGCAAAAGCTGTTAGTCCCGGAAGTTATTGAATTGCAGCGGCGAGCCAAAATCCCCGTCTCGCAAAAGTGCCATAACCTGTTGCAGATCATCTCGCTTTTTGCCGGTAACCCTGACTTGCTCTCCCTGAACCTGGGACTGCACCTTAATCTTGCCCTCCTTTATTTTTTTGACAACCTTTCGACACTGGTCACTGTCCAGACCGTTGCGCAGGACCACGGTCACAGTAACAGTTTTACCAGACTCCACAGGATCTGCGCAGTCCATTGCGCCCGGATCGATATTGCACTTGATAAGGGCTGCACGCAGCATATCCTCCATCTGGGTGGTCTGAAATTCAGCCTCTGCGGTAATAACAACCGTATGCTGATCGCGCGTAAAAGAGGCATCAACACCCTTAAAATCAAATCGATTGGCGACAATTCGCTGCGCCTGATCGACCGCATTGGTCAGTTCATGTAAATCGACTTCCGAAACCACATCAAAAGATGGCATAGTGTTTACTCCTTTTACTTTCGCACACCGGACACACATAGTAATGGCCTGTCGCCAGTTTTCAATCCCCGCGAGAAAAAAACGATAAACCATGGATAACCAATGGCATATTCTGGGAGCTGGATCGATTGGTTCCCTGTTTGCCGCTGCGCTATCTGACGCCGGCTGCTCAACAACCCTGATTATTCGAAACAATGTTGAAGAATCGGACAACACCGAGCCGCCTGGAACATTCTATTTGCACCAAAACGGCCAACAAAGAAAATTCGTGTTGCCGGTATCCCCCGCTCGTGAAGATAACTACATCAGTCACCTGTTATTGACCACCAAGGCTTATGACGCAGGCGCTGCGCTGGCAGGCATAGCCCATCGCCTGGACGAACGTAGCAATATTCTCATACTGGCAAATGGAATGGGCGTGCTCGAGGAGCTGAAGGCAGAGATTTCCTATCCACGCTATTACTGCGGCACAACAACTGAAGGCGCCTACCGCCAATCGTCAAAGGAATATATTCACGCAGGTAGCGGAGTCACCAAAATTGGAGGCGGAACCTCAGCAACGCCCCCTGCGTGGTTTAATCAATGGCAAAAATTAACACTC